>JBIJDE010000255.1:0-6911 GCA_044344305.1 Armatimonadota bacterium | reverse complement strand
GGTTTATTTTTTAATATAATCATTCTCGACTATTAACATGTCACCCCTAAAGGGGTTGGATTGTACTCGAAATCGATATAAATAAATAAACCTACCACACACGATAAATCACATTTTCCAATTCTATAGTTACTTTTCAGCTAAAAAATGTTATTATTTCCCAAGTAATTTATGTTTGCAAGCGAGGACCGTTATGCGGCAATGCCCCAAGTGTGGCGATAAATATTCTGATAGCGATTTGCGGTCGATGTGTCCGTCTTGCATGGTTACATTACAGACAGTGACAGACACTTCTATATTGGACACCATGTCTACCCCCGGTCCGGTATTTGTAGATATCGGCAGCATCTCCCCGTCTTCGTCAATATCTCCTGTTGAATTAACCACCACCAGAATGGTGATGACTGAAGTTACACCGGTTAAGGTTGATTCGATAATAATGAATACTGTTGATGTTATTACCCCGGAAGAATTGAAGTACCAGATATTCGACCCGAACCAGGAAAATCGGCAATTAACAGATGCATTATCTATTTCAGAACACCAGGCGGCAGATGATTTAGCAAGGATTGAACGGGAAGCCACCAGCTATAACAATACCACCATTCCACAATCATCTATTCCTATGTCGCCAATTGTAATACAGAATCCTGATGACGCATCGCCGGAAAGCGACAGGTTAGCCGATGCGCAGAAAAACACTGATAATTTTAACACCATGAATGTCGGTAAGTACCAGCTTGACGCGGTACAGGGTAAAAGCATCGACATGCCTTCCGAGGCTCCCGCTGCTCCCGCATCTATTCTCGCCCCGTCGCCACCGGCTGTTCAACGCCAATACGAGCCTATCAGGCAGTCGTCATCTGCCGCCGCCGGTACCAGCAATAATTTGGTGTTTAATAAACCACCGGAAAGCAAAATAGTAACTGAAACCAGCAAACAAGATGATATCAAAGGTCAACCGGAACCAAAAATACGCATGATGATGGCGGGTGATGATATCGGAAGTAAAACAGCTTCTGTATTTTCTGCCATTGGTGCTGTAATTTCAGCAATAATCGCTATTGCAAATCTACAGGGTGATGTCGATTTTTATAATGTCATATTTTTTGCCGGTTTCACATTTCTAACGGTATATCTTGTTCGTCAGTCCATCTACCATTCCGCCATCAGCAAGGCAATTATCAGACAAATCAACACCGCCATGCCCGGAAGAATAATGAAAATCGAGATTGATCTGGGGATAATGAAAAGTATTCCGATTAACCAGATCAAACTAACGGTAAGCCTGAACGAAATCGTCGCCAAACAGGAAAACAATAAAAAAAGCACCCAAACATTCCTGCGTTATACCCGCGATGTAATGTTAATACCCTCGCCAGTGGTATGGGCGCGGCAAACCTACGTGACATTGACCGCCTGGGTAGAGCTGCCCAAGGACGCCGAAGGATCATTTAAGTCGGAGTTTAACCAATTGGCATGGACAGCGGAACTCTACGGGGAAATCCCCGGTTGGTATCCTGACATCAGAATGCATGTTCCGTTGCAGGTGTTGCCGATTATCGAACGCAAACCGGCACCAACAGAGACAAAAAGCGTAGCATTAGATAACTTGCGCGGCTTAAACGCGGTAATGACAATGGACGCGCCTATTGATACCCATGGCAGAATAACCATACCTATGGGACGAGAAATTCCCTACACTGTACAAATTAATCCAACTAATAGTGGGCCGCACCGTAAACTATTTTTAGAAATAACCATGTTGGTAAAAGGAGCCGGAACACCCGAAAACAAGGTTATTCATCGTCAGATTCTATTTGGCAACGGTTGGGAAGCGCGTCAGAAATTAGAGAAAACCGGCACATTTACCTTACCGATACAGGCGGTGTATTCATCGAATGTCGACGCCGGTGGTGTATTGCCGATTTCCTATACTGGCAAATACCTAACTATCGAATGGCAGGCTGTGGTGCGCGAAGAGATACCCTGGGAAAAACACCCGACAGATTTTGTGCCGATCATTGTAGTGCCGGCAGAAAAATATTTACAGGGTGGCAACTAAAATAAAGGATGAATAAATGGAATTAACAACATCACCTGTGATTGACGCAATTATGCGTACACGACCATATATAATTACAGATTTGGACGGAAACGTCATCTTTGCCAATGAACTGGCAGCAAATATCCTCGCCGGTATCCCCAGTCATTGTGGCGAAATATCGCGAATTAGCAGCGATTGCGACGACATAATATTGCCAATTTTTGTTGATGGTCTGGCAACCGAGGAAATCTGCAACATTCGAATAGCAGAAAATGCCGGCTATGTAGTGATGCTGAATGATAAACAAAAGCAACATAAAGGCTCAGAAATTATCCACCAGATACGCAACGGCATGGCGATAATGCACGCAATGCTGGAGCTCGAGATAGCAACCGCCCCGGAAAATGAAATAAACCGTTTGATGGTTAGCCAGGCGCGTATAAAAGCAATGGCAGCGGTGTATGACCAAACCACTGGCAGTATCGATAAAGACGTCGACGCAGTAAAACTGCTTACCGCCATCGTCATTTCCAGCCTATCGACATTCATGCGGCGACCGCAGGTAAATGCACCGGAAAACAGCGATATAAAAATATCAACAAAAAACGCACTCTACTTCGGCCTGGTATCCGCTGAGATAGCAATTCACCTGGCAAAACACAGCGACACCCCGGTAACCATCTCCTGCGCCGGTAATACCATAAAAATAACCACCCCAGCAAACCTTCCCGAAATCCCCCACCTGTCAAAAACCATCATCGATGGCTATATGACAAAGAACCTGAAAGGAAGTTACGCGGTGGAATACGGTGAAAATTTTGGTGTGGAATTGACAATGGATAATTAACGATTTTGTGAATTGCCGGGGACAGGCAAAAATCCGGACTGCCGCTTGTTTTATTACATGGGCTAAACTTACCGGATTTAATTCTGTGCTGAGCTTGCCGAAGTGCCAGTCCCCTTACACAGCCGATATTTTTCATATTACCGGATTGTAAATTTGTAGAAATTTAATTTTGCTGGTAATAAGAAAGTGCGGCAGTAGTAGGGGACTGGCTTGCATCCTGAAAATTTAGTCTATTTATTATGGTTAGCAGAGCCAGGATGCGCTGCCTGTACCCGGCAAGACAAACGTCTAAAAAGGAAGAACCGAAAGCAAATCACAGTGTTTATCGAACTCCTGCGCAGCCAGCGTCACCGGGACGGATGACGCCACGTATTAATAGAAACATATCATATGAAAAATCGTGCAAAAACTAACCACAAAATATTGAAAGAGCCAATAGTTGACCGCGAAGCGCGGGATAAAGCTATTGATGTGATTCAACGATACCTGAATGGTGAATTACCTAATTATGAATCTCACGATATCTACCCGATTTCAGACGACCCTACAATATTCGACACCTATTTAGTTCTATTTTGGAGCGAGGATCATGGTTACCATCTTCCATGGGAAAAAGAAAGAACACCTGAAGATAGCCGCGATATTCTTGAACGCTACATCCTGTTTCTCCGCACTGATAATCACATACCACTACCACTGGATCCACCGAAAATAAAACTCGTCTGGTGGAAAACAACGCTATTAATAATTTGGAAGATTATTGTAGTACTGACATGCATAATCTTCTGGCCAATTTATCTGATTTGGACTGTTGTGAAAAAACAACCTCGCCAACCAGAAGATGAACCCTACTGGCCATTCAATTCAGATGAAGAATATCAAAAAACACTAATTAAATTTGGCGAAATAGATAATGCTGACAATTTACAGGAAAAATGACATGTTAATCCGAGAGGTGGCCAGAGCGTCCCGCTCGGAAAAAGGAAGAACCGGGTGCAAATTTCAGCGTTTATCGCACTCTTGCACAGCCAGCGTCACCGGGACGGATGACGCCACGTTTTTACCGGGGACAGGCAAAAATCCGGACTGCCGCTTGTTTTATTACATGGGCTAAACTTACCGGATTTAATTCTGTGCTGAGCTTGCCGAAGTGCCAGTCCCCTACCACAGCCAATATTTTTCATATTACCGGATTATAGAATTGTAGAAATTTAATTTTGCTGATAATAAGGAAGTGCGGCGGCGGTTGGATACTGCCACGCTACTACTAACCCAACTTCCGCAATTTGAGATAGGAAAAATATTTTCAATTTTTTTCCTATCTCATTTCAAATTTTCCTGATTAATTATTGAGATAGTGCGAATTAAAAAATACAATGTAGTGGAAAAATCTTGTTACGAAATTGGTATATACTGTAGTCATGTATTTACGTAAATTAAATCGTCAATTAAAAAACAACTCCCGTGACTATTGGCAGTTAGTAGAAACATATCGAACCACACGCGGTCCGCGTCAACGTGTAATCGCTAATCTTAGTTTATTTGATGAAACGGAACGTGTTGGAATTGCAGAAACTGTAAATGGAAAAGCCGGTCAGTTACGATTGCCTGGTGAAGATCAACCTGAGTGGGTTGAAATTGATATCAAACGCATTCGCGTTGAAAATCCTCGTCAATTCGGAAGCCCCTGGCTGGCACTTTATTTATGGAAAATATTGGAGTTTCCTGAAGTTTTAAAATCTTTGCTGCCGATGGGACGTGAAGATATTCCATGGTCAGACATGGTATCAGTGTTAGCCTTAAGCCGCTTATGTAATCCAAGCAGTGAGTTAGCGTTGGCAGAGCAAGAGTTTGAGCACTCCGCTTTAGGTGAATTATTAGGCATTCCTCCATGTAAGGTGAATGATGACCGCCTCTACCGTACCCTTGACCACTTGATTAAGCATAAATCCGCATTGGAAACCCATCTCAAAAATCGTGCTGGTGAACTTTTTTATTTGAAATATGACTTGCTTTTGTATGATATTACCTCGACTTATTTTGAAGGGATGTGTAAAAATAATCCACAAGCAAAACGTGGTTACTCACGTGATAATCGTTCTGATTGCCTTCAAGTATGCATAGCATTGGTAGTAAGTCGCGAAGGAATGCCTTTAGGATATGAAGTGCTCGATGGCAATCGTCACGATGTTAATTCAGTTGAGGATATTGTAAAACTGATGGAATCGCGTTATGGAGAAGCTGATCGCGTGTGGGTGATGGATCGCGGAATGGCATCAGAAGATAACTTTGAATTCCTTAAGGAAGAAAATCGTCGTTACATCATTGGTGCTCCCCGCTGTCATTTAAAAAAGTTCGAAGCAGAACTTTTATCCAGTGACTGGACGTCAATTCGCGAAGGTTTGGAAGTTAAATCAGTTCCATCTCCTGAAGGTAAAGAGACTTTCATCTTATGCCGAAGTGTGCAACGTCAGGCCAAAGAAAAGGCAATGCATGACCGATGCATTGAGAAAATTGAAACTGGGTTGCTGAAACTGGTTAGTAGTTGCGAGAAGAAAAAACAGAAAATAGGAGTAATTGAACGCCGGATAGGTAAACTACTGGGGAGTTACAGTCATGAGGCTGGTCTGTTTGAAATAAACACCAGTTTAACAACTGATGGTAAAGTTTCCGTTGAATGGAAAAAGGAGATGAAATGGCAGGAATGGGCAGATTTGTCAGAAGGTTGTTATCTTCTACGGACAAATATTACTGACTGGAGTCCTGATGATCTTTGGCATGCCTATATTCAACTCACCCAAGCGGAAGCTGCCTTTCGCATTCAAAAAAGTGACTTGAAATTGCGACCGATATGGCATCAGAAAGAAGAACGTGTGAAAGCGCATATCCTCGTATGTTTCCTCGCTTATGTACTTTGGAAAACACTTGGATTGTTATGCAAACGAGCAGGTTTGGGTGATGAACCGCGAAAAGTATTAGATGAAATATCAAAGATTCAAGTAGTCGATGTTGTTGTACCAACCAGAAGTGGTGTGGAAATCCGCCGGCGATGTATAACCCAACCAACCCCATATCAAGCAATATTACTTCAACAATTAAAACTTCAAATGCCAAGTTATTTAAAAATCACAAAAATGTAGTGGAAAAATAAGCCTTAATTTTTATGGTTTTGAGAGTAAATATCACTAAAATTAAGGCTTAACTGCGGAAGTTGGGCTAAGGATGTTATTTTGTATCAAAATGCAACCAAAAGTGCTCGTAAATCACGGGTAAAACGCTGGTTGGGTGTGAAAATTTGTGCAAAACTACTCCCAAATGCCAGTTTTCAACATACTGCTTTTATTCATCAATTTGTAGTTTTCCGAGTATATCAGGGAAATTCTCACGAAGATAGTCAGACACTGAAAGTTCTTCTGATGTGCGTTGGAGATGCTCACGTACCAGTTGCATTTCTTCTCGTGCATTACTTATCAATTCCGACCATTCAAATGCCCAAACTCTCATCTCGTCCCACTCATCTAAGCAACCATGTTGACGATTTTTTTGATTTCTATCATCTTCAATTTCATCAGTACATTTTGCAGAAACAAGGAACAAATCCCAATATGTTGATGTTTTATCAAATTCATGAGAATCTCTAATTGTTTTAGCATATTTACGTATTTGATCTCGTTCCTTAGCACCTAAATAAACTTTTGGAGCCTTAATCTCAACGAGTAAATGATTATGTTTGGGATTTTGAATATAATCTTTTTTTGTTGCTAAAAATATATCTGGAATATCGTTAATTCCAGATATATTAGTAATGGCATCTGGGTCAACAGTTGATAATTTCGCAATTTCACGATGCCTTTGGATTATAGTACGAAATCCTTTATCACTTGATGCTAAATAGTATTGCTGGCCGAATAACCAGCAATTAGATTCCAGTATTTTATGGAGTTGCGATCGTTCTTTCAGATGCTTAGCAATGTCAGGACTATACACAAGTTCATGAAGTACATCTAAAAAGTTTAA
>JBIJDE010000171.1:0-9025 GCA_044344305.1 Armatimonadota bacterium | reverse complement strand
TGTTGAGTATATTAGAACCATCACAGGCAGAAACCCAGGAAGCTGCTGCTGGTAGAATATCGCCATCTATATCAAATTATGATGATGTTAATCAAGAATTATCTATTTTAACAGATGATAAACGTGCTGGATTGTTGATGATTCGTCCTGATGTGAAAGTGGAAATATTGACGCCGGGGTGGAACAAGGTATTAGAAAAGATTGCACCACGTGGCGAATTATTAATATTTCAAACAAAAGATTTGTCAGATGGTATATATGAATTACGTTGTACATCATCAGACCTTGAAGGAAAACCTGTTAGAGCATATATAATGTGGTATAAAGGAAACCCGGTAGATACTGCCAAAAAAATATTAGCTTCTGCTGTTGCGTTGCCAATAACAGACACTGATAATCGCAAAAATCTATTAGCACAGATATTAACTGACCGTTTAGGAACAGACTTAACGAAAGTAAAATCAGATGCTTGGCCGTCTGTATACAATTCATTTATGGAATATGAAGAGTTAATCATGGATGAAGGTGGCAAGTTTGGCTCTGAACGTAGCTCAGGATTTGTTAGATTAGCATATATTGATCAAACTGATGGTTCACCCCAGTTTTGTCGCGCATATTTACCGGCTGATTATGATAAAAAGAAAAAATATCCAATGGTAGTATTACTTCATGGCAGAAGTGATGAATTTCCTACTTATATAAAATGGGGTGGGGTAGACCAGAGACATGATGGGTTGGCTGATAAATACAACTGTATAGTAATATGTCCACATGCCCGTGGAAATACCTGGTATCGCGGAATAGGCGATAATGATGTAACACAGTGTATTGATATGGCTATTAACAATTTACCTGTTGATGAATCAAGAATTTATTTAAAGGGTTATTCAATGGGTGGGGCAGGGGTTTGGTATTACGGATCGCGTCATCCAGAAAAGTTTGCCGCAATTGTACCATTCTTCGGTGGTTATGATTTTAGATTTCAAATGTCAGATGATGCTATTAGTGAATTAACTCCCAAATCACAGTTTCGTCGTGAACGATTAAGTTATATTGGACAAATTGAGGCATTAAATAACACACCGGTATTTGCCAGTCATGGTGACGCGGATACCACGGTACCAGTTGATTATTCACGTTATACAGTTAAATTAATGCAAAGTTGGGGATATAATATTCGATATTGGGAACATCCAGGTGAAGGACATGGTGGATTAAATGAAGACCAGGTGAACAAATGGATATTTGAACAGAAAAAAGTCGCTGATCCGAAAAAAGTTAGAATACGAAGTGCATCATTACGATATGCGCAAGCGCAATGGGTTACCATTAACCAGCGCAAAGAACCATATGGATTTATTCGAGCAGAAGTTGATGTGATTTCGCCAAATTATATTAAGGTACTAACTGAAAATGCGTTACAATTAACACTTGCACCACCTGCATCAATAGTACAGGTAACTAAATTAATTAAAGTTGTTTGGAATGACGTTGTATTAATCGTAATGCCTGAAAATGGAAAGATAATATTATCAGAAAAAGATTATAAACCCGTTGGAATAATTAAAACTTCAGATACTGAAGGGCCGGCAAATGATATATTTTGTACTCCGTTTGCGGTAGTAGTAGGTACTCAATCGAATGATCCACTAATGAATGCTGCGATTTCTGCATCTGCCAAACGATTCGCGATATGGTGGGATGAGAGATTTCATACACCAATACGAATTTTTAAGGATACAGAGATTGATGATTTTTCTAAATCAGATTACTCATTGATATTATTGGGTTGGATTGGTGAAAATATGTTGGCTAAAGAAATGCAATCCAAAGTACCATTAACAGTTAGCGATAGCCTTATCACTATAGATGCCGGTAAAATTCGTATTCATGATGCTGGAGTTCAAATGATTTATCCGAATCCTTTTAATCCTTACCGTTATGTGCTGGTACGAGCAGGTTCATCGCCACTGGGTATGGCAATGACTGATTTTGCCATGAATGATACTGACTTTTCTATAGTTGATTCGAGGAATATGGATATTTCAAAAAATGGTAGTTTTTTTGATATCATAAATGGTAGAAATAATGGGAAAATTATTACTTGTGGCTATTTTGATAACAATTGGAAATATCAGGAAAAAAATACTGAAAAAGATAATCAGTACGTTTTGTCACCATTAATCAATTGGAATTTTCCTAAATATGCAGTAATTCAGCAAAAAGTTGAATTTTATCTATCGGAATTAATGGAAAAATCTGCAGATGGTGCTGGTAATGAGATATTACGTGACAGTTCATTTAAGTCTGATAAATTGATTGTTGGAAAAAATAAATATGATAAAGGCATATCTTTCCCGGGCAAGTATTGGCTACCCAAAAGACCTGCTTTTATTGAATATAATATTGCTGATGGTGGATATAATCGATTGCGTGCTGTAATAGGATTAGATGTAGCAAAAACTACTGGAAGCTCACCTGCAGCAGAAAAAGTTTTATTTGAGGTGGAAGGTGATGGAATCATTCTTTATACTTCAGAACTATTTGGTCGCGAATCTGGTGCGAAAAATATTAATGTTGATATCACAGGAGTAAAATCATTAAAATTAAAAGTGAAATATGGCAGCATGCCTGCTGTTAATATACGTGCAATTAACTGGGCAGATGTAAAACTGACGAAATAGTAAGAGATAGATAGAGAATAATTTTTTTAATTTTCAAACTGGATTCTAAATGAATAATTTGAATGAATAATATTTTTTTTAGAAAAAAAACTGTATATCAAAAATCAAAATATACGTTTAAAATAGAGAATGAAGAAATTATTTTTACTATTCACAGTATAAGCTGGTGGTATTTAATTCCACTTTATTTATTATTGGCTATAGCTTTTATTTGTGTTGTGTATGGATTACAAGATGATTTAAGGCATCAAAATATTATGGCATATTTTTTTGTAACAGCTTTTGTATTTGGTTTACTTGTTGTTATTCATAGCATTCTTTGGCAAATTTTCGGTCGGGAATTAATAAAGGTTTCGGCTAATTCGATATCAGTCATTCAATCTATATTCTATTATCGTGCAGAATCGACATATAAAGTAGAAAATATTAGCAGAATTAGAATTGAAGATTGGATAACTTTAATGAAGATAAATCTTCCGGATATAAAATGATATTTTTTAATTACAATCCCAGGGATATATATGGTGAATATCAGGTTAGTATGGCACAGGGTTTAAATGATAAAGATGTTCAACAGTTAATTGATATTATTAATGAACATTTCCCTCACTATAAAGAAAGGTGAATTTTTAGTCAATAAAAATCCCCCCAATAATAGGGGGGATTTTTATTATATATTATTTCATCATCTGCAATATTTGTTGAGGTGCCTGGTTAGCCTGGGTTAACATAGCCTGGGCTGATTGCATTAGAATCTGTGTCTTGGTGAAGTTCACCATTTCAGATGCCATGTCGGTATCGCGAATGGCTGATTCGGATGCTGAAAGGTTTTCTCGTGCTACTGATAAGCTGGTTAAGTTGCTTTCTAAATTGTTTTTCTGAAAAGCTCCAAGATGTACTCTTAAACCGTTTACTCTCTTCATGGCATCGTCGACTTGCTGCAATATCTGTGTCGTGTTACCACTGGTTAAGTCTATTGCACTGCCTGTGGCTTGACCATTCGAGCGTGTCGGAGTAGCGGTAAATCCTGTTTTAGAATCCGAGATCGCTTTATCGCTTAATACTACAACACTGGCGTTTGCACTCTGGTCACCCACAGCTTTTTGTCGAATTGTTAGGACAGTATTATTTGCTGGTGTTGCACTGACAGCACCATATTGGTCAGTTGCTACAGCTTCAATATTACCAGCATCATTTAATGCCGCATTAATATTGGTGATAGCATGTGCCAGTGTGTCACCGTTTGTAGCATTTAATGATGTAGTAACAGCTTTAGTTGCACCCGCAGCATTAGTATAAATAACAGTGATATTCTCAGTTTGACCTGTAGTTAGTCCAGAATATGCTTTGCTACCGATAGATGTTGCATTGCGTGCACTTGCAAGACCGAGTGAAGAAACGTGCATATCAGCTGTGAGAGAAACCCCATCATATCCAGAAGCCGGCAGTTCAAAAGTGGCTGTTTGACCTGAATTTGACCCAACTTGAAATGTTTTGTTGCTGATATTTTGGGCACCGATTAGTTTTATGCCGGCAAATTCTGTTTGGTCAGCAATGCGATTGATTGAATTCATTGCCTGTGCCATTTGAGCTTGGTCAGCATTAAGACTGGCGGTGTTGCCATTTACGTTTGCAGCATGGATTGTTAGGTCACGCATTTGGCGTAGCTGTGTTTCAATTTCATTTAACGCAGCCTCAGTAGTCTTGATCATATTGATCGCATCTTGAGTATTTCGAGATGCTTGTTGAAGTCCTGAGATCTGTGACCGCAGGTTTTCACTGATAACCAGACCAGCAGCGTCGTCAGATGCTGAGTTGATTCGAAGTCCAGAACTTAATTTGTCAATTGACTTCGATAAAGCCTCATCATTTCCCGCTAAAAAGCGGTGCGCGGACATTGCACTGATGTTTTGATTGATTCGTAGCGACATGTGTCTTCCTCCCCCCTATTAAACGTTAGGGTGACGTCGTCAACATCAATTTCGTCCGTGACAATAACCTTATCGACTTACTTTTTAGTAATCTTTAGCGAATAGGAGAAAAAAAATAAAAAATCATCAAAATCAGGCATGTTCATTATAAATTGATTGATTTTATTTATAATGAATTTGTCGAAGTGCTTCATATGTTGCAATGGATACAGAGTTAGCTAAGTTCAAAGAACGAACTTTATCTGACATCATTGGTATTTGAACTAATTTCAAAGGATATTTCTCAAGTAATTCATCGGATAGTCCTTTACTTTCTGAACCGAATATTAATGAATCACCAGGAATAAATGATATATCAAAAAGAGATTGTTGTGCAGCGGTAGTGAAAAGATAAAAATTAGGCTGTGAGTTGCTGTTGAACCATTCATCAAAGTTAAGATATCGGCGAATATTTACCTCGTCCCAATAATCAACGCCCGCGCGACGCAATGCACGGTCATGAAGGCGAAAGCCTAATTGTCCGACGAGATTAAATTGAGAACCAGTAGCCGCGCATAATCGGGCAATATTGCCAGTATTTGGTGGTATCTCAGGTTCTACAAGTACAACCTGTAACACTGGGTTTGGCCAATTAAATGGCAAATCAAATCTGCGATTATGTTCCTGATGCATTAATTATTCCACGAAAAAATAGCGGTTAACATCTCTTGTGGGTTTGTTCGCAAAGTTGTGTATATTTCCATACAATCAACCGGGTTAAGTGGCTCACCGATTAATTTTTCTAAAGGTAATAATCCGCGTCTTTGCATACTTAACACAGTGTTATAATCTTGCGGGTTATCATTTCTTGGCACCAGAATTGTCGCTTCCTGCATGAATATTTCCTGGTAATTAAGTGTAAACTCATCTTTGAAAGAACCTTGTAATATTAATCTTGGAGTTTCTCGCAATGTTACATCCCATTCAGGTTCAATTAATAATTTAGCTGATTGAGTTAAAACAGTGGGTACACCAGTTGAATCAATAACAACATTTACACCATCTCCAACTAATGGTTGTGCTGTATCGTATATGCTACCTTTTACTTGAAATGCATTTATCCCCAATGATTTTGCCAATGCTACACGTTTTTCTGATAAATCAAATGCGAATAAATCAGCACCTGTTGATTTTACACATAATGAAGAGCACATTCCGATAGGGCCCAATCCAATTACCGCGACTTTTTCATCTGGTTGAATCTTAGCCAATCGCATTCCATGATATGGAATAGCTGCTAATTTAGTAAGTGCAGCAGATTTTAAACATACTGATTCAGGTACAATATATACTTTATCAACTGGACGAATGGCATATTCTGTATGACCGCCCCACATTAAATGGATATCTGCTTCCATAGCACCATTATGAAATACAATAGTACCGACTGGTATACCAGCATCTTCAGGAGCAATAACTTCTCCTAATGCAGAATATCCAGGGACGAAAGGCATATCTTCTGAACCTGGTTGACCTTTCGCCATACAACGTAATTCAGTACCAGGACTGATAGCAGTATATATATTTTTGATTAATATTTGTCCGGGTAACAAGTCTGGTAAATTAATTTCACTTAATTCAATGGTATTTATCCCAGTGACTTTTAACGCTTTAGTTTTCATTTATCATCAAACTCCACATAAGTTATCGAAGATTCAGATTTTTCTGTATCTGGCTTAGATTCATTATTATTAATTCTATGCATATCGACATTTTCCTTGTGATCAGATATCCATAGCTTATGTTTTGCGGCATTATCAAATTCGTTTATTAGTTGCATACTGGCAAGATGAAATATTGCAGAAAATGTGATGATGAATTTAATAACCATCGCTATTAACAAGAAAACTATTACCCATACAACTTGAACAGATTGAGAAGTCGCTACATTATCTATCCAGCGTTGGGAAACTTTATTGTCAACAAATTCCTGTCTATTTAATAAATAAACGATATCATTACCCAGCATCCAAAAATAGAATATGAATAAGGTGCGCATTGCCCATATTCTTGCCCATTGTTTTAAATCCAGCAAAAACCATCCCAAAATAAACATTGGAATCACTGAGACCATACGACAAATATATTCATTTAACGAAGCGTTGCGAACAAATTCTGAATTAATTATTTCATTTATGCTGTGAAAATCTTTGATAACTATTATAAAACCGTATAAACCGTAAGAAACAAGTAAAATTGTAATCAAAATAACTGTTGCAGGTATCGGGAACTCAAAAGGGTTTGCAAATACAGCAGGAAGAGTAGTACCAACAGATACATCAGTTGGGTTCAATATATCGACAATTTCTTCATTTCGTGGCGTCCCTGCGCAACCTATTGTTGCACAATGTGTACTATCATCCCAACATTTAAAATGATGAGCAGTACCACATGCTGTACAAATTACAACATTAATTCCAGGTTCTATTATTTGTTTACAATATGGGCAAAGTCTTCGTGCTGTGACAGATTTGTCCAAGGTTATCTCCGGACATCCGTTGCTGCGATTTAGATTAATATATATTATTCCGTATTTAGCGCAATTTTTCTAAGTAAATTAACTATTTTTTCGAATATTTCTGGTCCCAGATATGCGTCGACCAAACTACAATGCCAATAATTGCAAAATCGGGAGTGTTTTGTTTAACATTGATAGGTTTATAAACAGGGTTAAATGGTACAAGCCAGAACTCATTATTTTCAATATGCCACTTTTTTACGGTTATTTCTTCACCAAGCCGGGCAATTACTATTTGTCCGGTTACAGCATGATTTTGTTCCTTTATTCCTATAACATCACCAGGCATTAAATATGGCCACATACTATCACCTACCATTGTCAAACTATAGTCGGTATTATCGGCTAAATTAGGGGGTATTTCGTGAAAATTGTCTGCATGCGCAGCAGCCAATCGCCAATTGCCACCTGGTGCAGCACCTATTACTGGAACTATGGTATTTTTAGCATCTCCTCGACCAGGTGTAAAAGAATTGCTTTCAGTGTATCCTGCCGCATCAAGTAATGGTTGTGGGTCAATTTGCAGGCCACTGGCAAATTGTAATAACTTGGCCATTCCGGGAATCTGACCCAGGCACATATTACTGATATAGCCGGGACTTATACCACTACGTTTTGCTGCCTCACGTTGAGATATACCAAGTGAGATAATAGTTCTTGTTATTATTTGAGCAAATTTTTCTGATAATGCCATAATTGAACAAATTTTAGCATTATTATCAATAAAAATACACCCCTTAAATTAAATAAATGATCAATTTCAAAAAATAGTTGCAAAATAAAGCTGATATAGGTAATATTTACTTATGATAGATGTGAAAAAAACAGGTACATATTTAGATAAAATATTAGCTGACACAGCTGAATTATTGTCATCGCGTAATAATCTGTTGACTGCTCCCCCCAAAGAGATTCCTTTGACCCGTGGATTTAGTAAAGCTTTGACTAAAGATGGAATTTCTTTGATTGCTGAGGTTAAAAAAGCATCACCTTCTAAAGGGGTAATATGTGAAAATTTTGATCCACAGCAAATAGCTATTCAATACGAAAAAGCTGGTGCAAGTGCGATATCTGTATTAACTGATGAAAAATATTTTCAGGGTAAATTAGAATATCTGCAATTAGTTCGTGACGTAAGTATATTGCCATTAATCAGGAAAGATTTTATTATTCATCCTGCACAAATTTATGAAGCTGTTGGAATTGCAGATGCAATATTATTGATTGTTGCTGCTTTAGAGAAAGAACAATTGCGAGATTTTTATCAGTTGGCCACTTGTTGTGGATTAGATGTATTAACAGAAGTACATAATATTGAAGAATTAGAAATTGCAATCGATATCAACGTCCCAATTATTGGAATTAATAATCGTAATCTACATACATTTCACGTTGATTTACAACATACTTTTGATTTATTGCCATATATACCAAAGAACAAAATAATTGTTAGCGAAAGTGGAATTAATAACAAATCACAAGTGCAGAGATTGTTGAATGAAGGTGTTGATGCAATATTAGTGGGTGAATCATTGGTGGCAAGTGGTAATATTGAGAGCAAAGTTGCTGAATTATTGTTGAAATAGACTGAATATTTCAACGAGAGTATAATTGAGTTTATGAATAAAACAAAAAAAACAGAATCTGATATTGTGGTTAAAAGAAAAGCCATTTTAGTTGTAGCTGTTTTTTCTCTTTTCGGTTATATATTAGAAATGGGGCCGATAGGTCATGCCTGGCAATTAGCTATCTTAGGATTTGGATATACTTTGCCAGTGCTTGGTTTTTTGCCATATTTTGCATTGACAATGTCGGCGGCGATAGGTTTGCGAATTACTGAATACGAATACCGA
>JBIJDE010000652.1:0-2544 GCA_044344305.1 Armatimonadota bacterium | reverse complement strand
TATGAAACGAATGCGAGATGATATTCAAACAAATTGTTTAGCTGAATAAAATATTTAAAATTATCATATATAGCGTTAGTAATTTTTACTGACGCTATTTTTGTAGCAGGATTTTTGAGAAAAGTGTATAATATTAAAAATACAAAGGAATTTTTATGTATACAGATATATCCTCAGAAGCATTTATTACCGAAACGATAGAAAAATATCGTAAATATGTAAATCCTGGCTTAGCAAATCTAATGGATTTTGTTGGATTTCATGCTGTTGAATGGTCAGGACATGGTGTATATGTAAGAGATACAGCGGGAAATAATTATTTAGATTTTCTTGGCGGTTATGGTGTTTTCGCGTTAGGTCATTCTAATCCTGTTGTCGTTAAAGCTGTCCAAGAACAAGCCGGTAGAATGGCGTTATCTTCACGCGTATTATTTAATCGTCTTCAAGCAGACCTTGCTGAAAAATTAGCAGAAATCACCCCTGGTAATTTACAATATTCCTTCTTCTGTAATTCAGGAACTGAAGCAGTTGAAGGTGCTTTGAAATTAGCACGACTTGCAACTGGTAAAACAGGAATCATCGGAACAGTAGGTGGTTTTCATGGCAAAACTTATGGCGGTTTAAGCGCATCAGGTCGTGATGTATATAAAACGCCATTTAATCCAATGATACCAAACTTTATTCATGCTCCTTTTGGTGACATTATTGCTTTAGAGTCATTGATAGATGATAGTACCGCTGCTGTAATAATTGAACCTATACAAGGGGAGAATGGGGTAATTGTTCCAGAAAATAATTATTTACCTGCAGTAAGACAGCTATGTGATGATAAAGGCATACTTTTAATCGTTGACGAAGTTCAAACTGGATTAGGTCGTACTGGAAAATTATTTGCTTGCGAACACTGGGGAATAGTACCTGATATTATGACGCTGGCAAAAGCACTTGGTGGCGGGGTAATGCCAATCGGTGCATTTACTGCAAGTGAAAAGATATGGAAGGTTTTTGAACCAAACCCATTATTGCATTCTTCAACTTTTGGAGGTAATGAACTTGCGTGTGCAGCCGCTTTAGCAGCTATTGATGAAATAGTAAATAATAAATTATCGGAAAATGCTGCTGAAACAGGTAAATACTTGATAAATGGTTTATATAAAATTGCAGATAAATATCCGGGCACAATAACTGCTGTACGAGGAAAAGGGTTACTTATTGGTGTTGAGTTTACAGATAGGGATATTGCAGCATTAATAATTGCAGGTTTTGCTCAGCAAAAAATATTAGCTGCCTATACATTGAATAATCCATGTGTGATACGTTTTGAACCCCCATTAATAATTACCAGAGAGCATATTGATATTGTCTTATCAGCTTTTGATAAAGCAATTTCCGGTGTTATGGATTTATTACAGGATTAACTTCATTGAATATCGATTTCGATCAACATGTTGATTATTACAAGATTCTTGAAGTCGATAAAGATTCAGATCATGAAACTATCAGGGCTGCCTATATTAATTTATTAAGAAATATGAAAGCTCATCCGGATTTAGGTGGTAGTCATGAATATGCTGTTACAATTAACTTGGCATACAGTGTGTTGTCTGACAATAAAACAAGATGCAATTATGATAATGCACGCAATGAAATAATCAATAAATCTGAAAACTCAAAAAAACATATAATATGTTTACAGTGTGGTACACAAAATATTATCACAGGAGAAATATCAATAAGAAATGTCTGTGGTAAATGCGGTTCACATTTCATCGAAAGTAATGGTGGGGTAATACATGCTTTATCACCGTCCCCAGATGTGCAACTTGATAAAAAAACAAACGTACTATTAGATAATCAGTCTGAAGTAATAATTTACTTTATCTGTAATGATAAAGTAAGACATTGTTTACGATGTGGAAAATCATGGGAAAATAATTCTACGACTTTGAAAATTGAACGGTGTCCATCATGTAAAAGCAATAAATGGTCACAATTCAGATTATTTAAATGTAGGTTTTGTTATAAAAAGTTTGTCACGGTTGACCTTTCTCATTGGGCATATAAGATATATCCAGTATGCCCATATTGCAAAAAAAAGTCTTGGAATTCCAGTTCTGAAAAAAATCCTTTAAAATGGTTGCTATCAAAGCTGTCTGGAGTGTAAAAATCACTTGCCTAAATGTGCTTATGATTGATATACTTTTGAAACAGTGAAATTTAAGTACTGATAAAATATATTCAAGGGGTTAATAATGAAGCCTTACGAAACTGAAATGGTTTTTGATTTAAAGATGATGAAATGGGATAGTGCCGGGTTAATTCCTGCTGTTGTTCAAGATAATGACGGTGAAATATTGATGGTTGCTTATATGAATGATATCGCTTTAGAAGAAACAATTTCAACAGGATATGGAACTTATTATTCAAGAAGTAGGCAAAAATTATGGCGTAAGGGTGAAAGTAGTGGGAATCGACAGAAGGTACTTGAAATAAAAGTAGATTGTGATCTTGATTGTATAATTCTTAAAGTTGAACAAATCGGTG
>JBIJDE010000651.1:0-2545 GCA_044344305.1 Armatimonadota bacterium | reverse complement strand
CTGGTACAGGTAATGATGCATAATACCGCCGCTATGATTGCGCAACATCGCCAAAAGAGAATCTTCATCATTGTAATGTCCGGTATATGCAAGATTATTATCGGCACACCAATCAAATATCTTCTTACTGAATACTTCTACGTAGCGGTCACTGATGGTTCGTGCTATTAATAATCTTATTCGACGACATTCACCACCATTAAAAAACAACCACGGCAAATCATCCACCAATATCCGTCCAGTTTTTTCAATATAATATTTCGGTAAATCATCATACCATGCGATGCTATTGCTGCCATGCATTATATTGGGTTCATCGGTGAATATTCCCGGCACTCTATCGCCAAACTCATCACCAATTTCTTCGGCATATTTCTTATGGGTACAATCGATAAAATCCTGGGTAGCACCTTCATGAAGAAGATTGGCATATGATGCACCCCAAGTGGCTTTTTCTGATTCATATACCCGAGACAACACTAATCTTTCACTTTTACTGTCACTATTAACATCTTCTTTCTGAATTTGTTCAGCATATAATAAACTTAATCTATTTCTTGTTATTCGATATGCGTATCGAAATTCTTTATCTTCTTGTTCTTCATATACCTCACCAGCCAATAGAAACTCTGCTTCTAATAATGCTTTTCTATGTTCTGGCGTATGCCGGGTTACTTCACCACCGGCAGCACCGCTGGGCCATAGATCTTCATCATATAACCAAACATACCCATCCCGCTCTTTAGCGACATCGATAGCAGCACGCACATTATCAAACCATTCGCTGCCCATATATGGCGTAACTAATCCGCTGCGAGAATGAAAAAATCCACCAGACAACCCTACATCAATCATATCCGACATCTGACGGGCAGTTTCTTCAGGTGTTATAACATTATTAATGGACCAGAAAGGGGCCGGCCTGAAATATGATGATGGATTTAAAAAGTCATTATATTTTATGGAAGTAAAATCAATGTTTTTCATGTAAACCTCACTAATGTAAGGTTTAATTCTATTGTTTTAATAGTATTCCTGCCAAAAAAAGTGTCAGAAAATAATAATCACAGGAATTTCGATTGCAATCGGTAAATACCGGGCAACCACAAGGGATTGTCCCTACAATTTCTATAAAAGCGAAAGTTATGAATCATTTTCTTTGGGACTCTTTTGTAAAATTTATACTTATAATTAACAGCTTTTATAAGCAAATAAATTTGACAATAACATGACATAAACAATACAATTTTGTCTATAAACAGTTTAATGGATCTTTCACAGACGTGTAACGAAGGTGCAATATGAACAATAAAAGTAGAATTTTAATACTATGGACAATGTTAATTGGCATAATTGTTTCGCTAAGCGGTATTGCTAATGCTGTTGGTCAAAAACCTGCACCTCCATTAATACCCCGTGAACCAGAATTTCATGCCATTATCATCGGAATATCAGATTATTCAGGCACTGCACTTGACCTGCGATACGCGGCAAAAGATGCGGAAACTATAGCAGATACCTTGAATACCGGAGCCAACCGGTTATTTGGAAAGTCAAAAACTCATATAACATTATTAACCACTACCAAACGCAGCAACATTATTTCGCCTACCCGACAAAATATTCAGCAAGCATTTGAGAAAACCGCACAGCAATCCATGCTGGAAGATGTATTACTGATATATCTTGCCGGTCATGGCACTATGCAGGGACAAGATTTATATTGCTATCTAACCAGTGACGCCCGTAGTATAGAAGACCTTGCCGACCCCGGACTCCGCCAGGCGACATCTATAACCAGCGAAGATTTAAAACGTTGGCTGTCAAAAATAAAAGCGCGCAAGCAGGTCCTGATTCTTGATACCTGCGCGGCGGCGGCATCATCCGGCAGTTTTTTAGGGAAACGCGATGTCAGTGCTGAACAGGAGCGTGCGCTTGCGCGGTTAAAAGAACGGGAAGGCCTACATATTTTAATGGGATGTGCTGCAGACGCATCAAGTTATGAAAGCAGCCAATATGGCCAGGGATTGCTGACCCACGCACTGCTGGAAGGAATGGCGGGAGCCGCATTGCGCAATGGTAATAATGTTGATATCAGCACGCTGTTTCAATATACCATAGACCGCGTCCCGGTACTGGCAAAAAATATTGGCGGTATCCAGCGACCAATGGTGGCTATACCCTACGGTTCCAGTTTTGATATCGGACTATTGGAAAAACAAGACCGTCTACCACCACCTTCGCCAAACCCCATAATAATCCGTCCCATGTTGATGAACCCGGAAACCATCGGCGATAACCTGCAACTTACCACTAAATTACTGTCAAAACTACGAAGCATCAATAACGAGTCCAGCAGCTTCATATTCATCGACGCCGATGACTTTCCCAGCGCACTAACTCCCAAAGGATTTTATACAGTTAATGGGAATACCATATCGTTAACATTAAAACTATGGAAGGACGGTAAAGAGTTTAAAACTGTTACACTATCAGGAGAAACCGAAAAAGTGCCTGAGTTTATTGAGCAAATTATTAAAGAATT
>JBIJDE010000163.1:0-9476 GCA_044344305.1 Armatimonadota bacterium | reverse complement strand
CTGCCATGAAGTGGGTAGCAACGCCAACAAGCTGGTTTTCATCAAAGCCAATCCATGTTTCAGTCTCAATCGAAGTAACACCCAACTGTTTTGCTACCCGCGGGCCATAACTGCAATAGGGTTGTACATAATGGTCGGTGAGGATATCAAGTTTATAAATATCCTGCCAGTTGGCGACGGTCATAAATTTGTCTGCTGTATTCATAATACTACTGGCACCACCGACTTTAATATACTGGCTACCGGCATGTGCGCGCTCATACAGTATTTTATAAAGCTGCCGGTAGCGGATTGAATCGCTTTTCCATGCGCTTATACCGCCACCTTCCCATGGTTCATTCCAATAGTCAATAATCTGCAACGGTCCATTGCCATCCGGTCCACAGTATTTTCGCACTGCTTCTTCAACGAATTCTCCCCACCGGTAATCGTATTTCGGGTCATGTACATAGTTATATGTCTTCCAGTTATTAGGAGATACTGTACCGGGGGGTGAACCATACATGTTGCTTTGAATCCACAATCCCAGCTTGCGGAATTCATCAATGGTTTTCTCCTGGCTTGTCCAGTTTATCGGCCCTTTTGTCCGTGGAAAATCATAATCAGCTTCGTTCCAGTTTGGAAAACCATCGGTGCGAATCCAGCGGTAACCGGCAGCAGAAGCAATCTTTAACTGACCTGTACGGTCAAGATGATGTAGCGACCAGAACAGCGGCGAACCTTTGCCGTCTCCAGTATCCTTAACATTATATGAATGACAGCGGGCAAAGGTCGCAGCCGACTGTCGACCGACACCAGCTATATCAACAAGTATCAGATAAGTGCCAAATAATGCAAAATCATCAGCTCTTGTTTGTTCCCATGACAACTGTACCTTTTCACCGGGTTTCAGGGTTATGGCATCTCGGGGAATCCGAATCGGTTCACCCAGGGGAATATAAGAAACTAAATTATCCTGGGTATGAAAATCGCCGGGTCTCCCGCCTTCTTTTTCCAGCTTCGACCCAAAACGCACCATTTCCAATGTAGGTGTGCCGGTGATAGTTTTATCCTTACTGGTATTGCGAATCTCCAGCGTGAACTTAACCATTTGTCCCGGGTAGATAATCCCGGCATACGGTTCAATAGAAACACATTGAGCGTTCCAACCGTCAGTACCGGGTATTTGCAGTTTTAATGGTGCATTTTGCTCTGCAAACATAAAAGGTTCACCTTCAGCAAATACCAACACGGGTATCAGACTAACAAGTAGGCAGACCAAACAAACGGCTCTTCGCCAACAGCTGTTAAGCATATCATTCTCCAATTCGATATTATATTGATTTAAGTATAGCAAATTTTATGACAACTACCAATATAATATCGTAATGGGAGCATTTTTCAGTGTAGTAAAATCGATTGCAGTCGACAGGGAAGGTAGGGGAACTGTCCCCAGTTCCCGCGATGAACCGGAATAATGATGTAGAAAAGCGAAATAGCGACAGATTTCCTTAAGTGGTGTTGTGTTTATTAACCTTTTTTGTCGTTACATCCGATTCATCTTTATTAAAAAGACGCTTTCGCGGGAACTGAGGACAGTTCCCCTACCATCTACTGAATAAACCTGATTTAGCTATAATTCTTCCTATTATTTCCCTTTCAAATCCTTCTTAATATACCCCAACTCAACCGCGCGGTAGAAGGCTTTGTTTACGCCGTTTTCTTTGTCATTATAGATATATTTTCCTTCCACAGCACCTGCGTGACCGTCGGCGTAACCTACCACTACATAGCCTTCGTGCCGTCCTAACGGATTCACTATCAGATTTGTATTTCCTTTGTTGTTGAATCCAATAATACCGCCCTGGTATTTATCAAGCTGCAGAATCTCAGAGTCACATAATATTCCTGTTTTTTCCGGTCTCAGGATATTTTTCTGTTTTATCCCCATGCCATCAGATTGCAACAATGCGGCATTATAGGCGTAAGTAACAGGGTAGTCATCTATTGCTGGCGTTCCGTCAAGTGAAGTGCAAACAAACCTCTCCCCTGGTATAGAATAGTCAGTTCCACCCCTTACATAAGGTAGTAGTTGCCTTACCCAACCTTCATACTTTTTACTTTTTTCATTCAATAATCCCGGCATTCGTTTATTATGGTCATCGGCATACATGGTTGCCGCCATTGCTAACTGGCGAAGATTACTGGTGCACGTGGTACAACGCATTTTGCGTTGTGGCCCTCTAATAAATGGAAGCAATAAAACTGTCAATAATATTAACGCTACAGCAGTCACCGTAATCTCAACCCATGTCAATTTAAACTTTCTTTTCTCCATCCATCTACCTCCCCTTTGTATCCGATTTCTTAATATACCCCAATTCTACCGCACGGTAGAAGGCTTTGTTTACCTTATCTTCTTGATTATTTATATTGTATTCCAAATTATTTTTTTCATAAAAAATCGCTGCATGACCATCCGCATAACCAATAACCACACATTTATTATTATGCCGACCTACCGGATATACAGTCAATTGCATGAACTTATTTGCATCTCCAACTATACCACCTGCATTCTGCCGCAAGTCTGCGTCACAAATTACACCAAGTTGAGTTGGTTGTAATATCATCTTTTCATTTATTCCCAACCCTTCTGATTGTAATAATGCGGCATTATAACCATAACAAATGGATACATTTAATTCACCTTTTGCTTCAGGACAAAAAAACATTTTCATATTGTTATCATCAGGATCACTTTTTATGTAAGGCAATATATTCTTTACCCAACCTGTATACTTCTTACTTTTCAAATCATACACTCCAGGCCATCTTCCAGCATTATCCTGGGTATACATGATCGCTGCCATGGCTATCTGACGTTGATTACTTGTACACGTTGTCTGCTTGGCTTTGCCCGGAGAATGATGATGTCCCAATGGATAGAAAATAGATGCAATGATAACTACAGCCATGACCACCACCAAAACTTCAATAACAGTAACCCCAAATACCTTTTTCATAACTACCTCCCCTTTGTACCCGCTTTCTTAATATACCCCAACTCTACCGCACGATAAAATGAGCAATTTACACCATTTGCCGTTTCTTTTTCATCATTCATTTCGTCAACACCTTGTGAATGACCGTCAGCATAACCAATTATGTGATAACCAAAATGTCGCGTTACAGGTTTAACATTCAATTCAGAAAAATTACTGTTAAGTATTGCTGAATTGCTGATTATGCCACCTTCATTATTCAAAGTTTCAGAATCACATAACAGTCCTACTTTATTTGGCTTTAGAATATCTTTTTCATTTATACCCATTCCATCTGACTGTATTAATAATGCATTGTAACCATAACATACAGGAAACTCTAATTTACTTTTACTTTCCGGACAATACAAAACATCAAAAGTTGTTGCTACATCAGTACCACCTTTAATATAAGGCAACATTTTCTTTACCCAACCTACATCTTTCTTACTTTTTTCATCATATAATCCTGGCAATCTATAATTGTTATCCTGGGTATACATTGAAACAGTCCTTGATAACATGCGGAGATTACTCAAACATCCTTTATACATTGAAGATTGTCGTCGACTATTGTATTTATGCCATATCGGATAAACCATAGCGAATAGAATACCTAATACCAAGAGGGTAACAGCTATTTCCAATATTCCCATTTTTATCTTTTTCATACGCCATCTCCAATACCAATATTTCGGCTTTGGCCGGGTGAATAATTGCGGTTTGTATTGCTCGATAGCGTATACGGGATAATACTCATTACATAATAATCTCCATAGTCATTATACCCGAATGTTTCAGCATCTTCATAATTACAGATTAAATAAAGATTAAATAAAGATTAACATTTTAAAAGTTACACAGAGATTCACTGAGAAGACACAGAGATACACGGAGGCATTTATAAAAATCTCCGTGAGACTCTGTGCCTCCTCTGTGAATCTCTGTGTAACACAAAATTGTTTAATCTGCTGATATTTTGGTATCATATATATTATGAAATATCGGGTTGCTTTAACTATTGCGGGGTCGGATTCTGGCGGGGGGGCCGGGATACAGGGTGATTTGAAGACGTTTTCCGCCCACGGGGTGTATGGCGCGTCGGTGATTACTGCTATCACCGCGCAAAACACCGTGGGAGTTAGCGGCATCCAATACATCACCCCGGACATGGTTGGCGCGCAGATTGACGCGGTGATGAGCGACTTGCCGGTGCACGCGGTGAAGATTGGCATGCTGGGTAATGTGGAAATTGTGAAAGTAGTGGCGGAAAAGATGCGCAAATACAAGCCGCCGTCAATTGTGCTGGATACCGTGATGCTGGCGAAAAGCGGCGACGCGCTGCTGAAAGAAGACGCGGTGCAGGCACTGATAACCGAATTAATACCGCTGGCGACGCTGATTACCCCCAACCTGCCGGAAGCGGCCGAGATTCTTGGCGAAGAGATAACCGACCCGGCGGGAACTATGCGAAAATTGCTGCATTTAGGTGCGAAGGCAGTGCTGCTGAAAGGCGGTCACGGCACCGGCAATATGTTATACGACTACCTGATGATCAGGGGTGGTCAATTACTTGAGTTCTGCAACCCGCGCATCAACACCCGCAATACCCACGGCACCGGATGCACCCTGTCATCCGCCGTAACCGCCCACCTGGCTCTGGGTGATTCTCTTGATGAAGCAGTGAGCGAGTCAATCGCCTGGCTACACCAGGCGATAAAGAAAACCTATTCCATCGGCAGCGGCCACAGCCCGGTAAATCATTTCTGGCAATACTGGAGAGCGGGTAATGATTAATTTATTTGATTATCAATATGATTACAGATTTGTTATTGATATCATCGTAAAATTGCTGTTGGCCATGTTATGTGGCGGCATCATCGGTTTTCAGCGTCAAATGCACGAGAGCGCCGCCGGTTTTCGCACTCATATACTGGTATGCATCGGCGCGGCGGTATACATGATTATATCTATCCTCATCAGCGATAACGGCAAATATGACCCGGGTCGAATAGCCGCCCAAGTCGCCAGCGGAATGGGTTTTTTAGGTGCCGGCACAATTATAAAGCAAGGCAGTCTGGTACGCGGATTAACCACCGCCGCCAGCCTGTGGGGAATAGCCGCCGTCGGCATGGCGATAGGCATGGGCGGTCCGGCAACGGTCGTCGGGGTAATAGCAACTGTTTTCTCCTATGTCGCCCTGGCACTACTGGTTCCGATAGAGAAAAAACTGGCGACCAGCAGACATTGCGAATTCATAGTAAAAACAGCAACTGACCATGACATAATGCTGAGCATTACAAAAAAACTGGAATCAATTAATTTCCCCACCGAAGGCACCCGCGTATCCCGCAACAGCGCATTCAACGAAATATCATTCGAAATAAAAATAGGCAAGGAAAGCGACATAAATACCATAATAGACGAAATCTACAAGTTTGAAGGCGTAATATCAGTATCATGCGACGGGAAGTGAGTGAAGAGTGAAGAGTGAAATCTGGAAACTTTTAGAATGACGATTTAAGAAAAATAGTTTTTACAAAAACCTCCGTGAGTCTCTGTGTCTCCTCTGTGAATCTCTGTGTAACAAAAAAAATTGACAAATAATGAATAGACAAACAAAATATGGCGGATAATACAGAAAAGCTGCATATCCGCCAAAATTATTAAATAGGAACTTAAGATGCTAAATATCTCTCAAATATCTGCTGTTGCCGGGTGTTGGCGAATCGCCGGTGATGATACCGTTGGGTATGCCATCGTTCGAGCAGGGAAATCGCTTTTGGTGGATTGTCCCGCCGGTGTTAATACTGACGCGTTAATCACAGCCGGCATTCCAGAAATAGAAGTTATTCTGCATACCCAGGTACAGGCGGAGCATTGCTATGAATGGCAATCTATCCCGGGTGTGCCGGTGTATGTGGCAGAATCAGCCCGCGAAGTCGCACTGGTGAGCAATGAATATATCCGCGACAGCAAAACCGTCTGGCCGCCAGACCGCGGGTGGGACACCCGTGGTGAAGAGAAATATGGTATTGGCGGATGCGTCACCGAACGTCCGCCAAAACAACCGTTAAATGTAAAAAGTTTATTCGCTCCCGGAGATAAATTTTATTGGAATGATGTTGAATTAGATGTAATAGCACTACCCGGTAGCGGGAAACGCGCCATCGGATTCTCATGGTTAGCGGAGAATATCATCTTCACCGGCGACCTGTTTCATGCCGGTGGATATTTGGTGAATCTATACGATATTGAACGCAGCTACGGCATCCCCAGCGGTTATGACCAGATGATTGATTCACTGCAGAAAGTTCTGGAATTGTCGCCACGGCTTTGTCTGCCATCAACCGGGCCGATTATTAATGAAGTAAAAACCGACATTGCACGACTGCTGCCATTACTTAACGACCCCTGTCGGGTTACACCGTTGCGCAGTAATGAAAAATGGGCATTAACCGGATTTCAACCAATTCGTACCATCGGCACCCGTTGGCGAGAAAATTTCCCCGGGGTATACCAGAATTGCAACTTTGGCAACATGATTTTATTCATAGACGGCGAAGGCCGCGGATTGGCAATTGACCCGGATATCTGTGTCTGGGATAGTTGGCAGGATAGTATTGACGCATTCCATGCTGACCTTGATTTACTGGAAAAAGAAGCGGGATTGAAAACCATCGAACGCGCTCTGGTAACCCATTACCATGGCGACCATTTCCAAAATGCACCCGAACTGCGCAAGCGTTACGGAACCCGCATACAGGCGACCGGTGACGTTGCCGCCGCAATGGCGCGGCCGTACGATTTTCCTTATCCATGCATGGTAGACTGGTACGGCTTCCCATTCGATAATATAGTAGTTGATGACATATTAACCTATAACCAGACAGAAAACTGGCATGGAGCAACAGTTACGCCAATCCATACCCCTGGTCATTGCAACGCCCACACCGGATACGCAATCACCATGAACAGCAAACGAATATTCTGCTCCGGTGACGCCGTACAGTATGGTGCTGGCCCTATCAATGCTAACATGCCTCTGATATACAACGACACCGCCTGGCCAGCCCGCAGCCTGGCAATAACCATACAAAGAATGATGGCATTCAACCCTGAATATATCTTAGGCGGTCACAGCCACACATTTCAGGATATAAATGGTTCAATATTGCGCGACATGCTGACCGTACAACTGCAAGCAGAAGAAAACCTGTGTCAGTTAATCAGCGATGGTAACACCATGCGTGCAATGACACCACCAAGCTATGACGAACACAGAATCGAGAATTGATGATGTTACTAATTCATCACAAGTTTTGAATTATGATTTTTCATGCTTCAGTATGAGTAGATGTTTCAATTATTATTCCAATAAAAAAATCCGGCTGTCAAATATTGACAGCCGGATTTTGTGTATTATTTACCAGACATTAGTTAGTTGTGGTAAATGTCCAGGTATTTGACCATGGTCCTGTAGATGTTCCGCTCTTAGCGCGTACTCTCCAATAATACTTGGTACTTTGGGTCAGATTCAATGTGACCGAAGTATCTGTCAGGTTTGAACTGGTCTGTAAATTATTAGTAAATGTACTGTTAGATGCCACCTGGACATCATATCGAGGATTTGTAGTACCAATGTCAACTGCGTTCCAAGATAACTGTACATCATTTTGACTGTCTACATTAGTGTCGTTATTTGACGGTGAATTCAATGTTGGCGCATCAATCGGTCGCGATGTTGTAAAGCTGCGCATTAATGACCATGGCGACCATGCATTACCGTCACCGGCACGTACTCTCCAGTAATAACGGGTATTAGCGGATAGTGTGTCAATGTCTAATGATGAGTCAGGAATGTCATTTTTATCAACTGTTCTGGTTGTGAACGCAGTGTCTCTGGCTACCTGTACCTGATATACAGATGCATTTGCTGAGGTTAGCCATTCAAGAGTTAATGAAGTTGGCTGGCCAGTAGCATTAGTAGCAGGAGATGTCAGGATCGGTGCAACATACTTGCGTGATGTCGTGAATGATTGTGGGTCAGACCATGGCGACCATGTTGCGCCATTGCCGGCCTGTACACGCCAGTAATAAGTAACCGCTTCTTGCAAAGTGGTTGCGTCGTATGTATTTGTAAATAATTCAGGCGACATGTAAGCATTCAAAGTAAATGTGTCATTTTGTGCTATTTGAATCTGGTAAATAGTTGCATTAGTAACCGGGTCCCATGTCATATTTACAGGTACAGGTACGCTGACAGAAGCATCAACAGGTTTTGTCGGTTTCGGTTTAGCTAATACCTGTGTAGTGGTAAATCGGAATGGTGTTGCCCATGCTCCCCAATCAGTGCCATTACCGGACCGTACGCGCCAATAATAAAGTTGATTAAACTTCAATCCGTTTACAACTATTGATGTTGCGTTTGTTGATGCCGGTGTTTGCAGGTCATTCACAAAGTTTACATCTGATGCTAATTGTATCTGGTATGATGAAGCACTTGGTGCCGATTTCCATGACAATGTCACAGGGATTGCTACACGTACAGCGTTATCAGCCGGAGTATCCAGTATCGGTGCGCTATAAACAATCTTAGCTGCAGTGATGAATGTGCGTGAGTCTGACCATGGTCCCCAAAGTTGACCATTGCCGGCTCTTACCCGCCAATTATATACAGTACGTTCATTTAACCCGCTGATGTCTGAGCTTGGTGTGGTAAGATTACTCTTATTCATCGCTAATTGTGAAAAATCGGGATATTCTGAAACTTCAATAGCATACATTGATGCGTTTGTAACTCTTGTCCATGTTGCAGTGGCTGCTGTCAATGATACGCCAGTTGCATTATTGGAAGGCGTTAATTGAGTCGGTACTGCGAATGCGCTGGCAGTAGTGAATGAACGTACATCAGACCACGGCCCAACCTTAACACCTAAATATGCGCGAACTCTCCAATAATATCGAGTTGTTGTTGCCAGGTTGCTCATTTGTGTTGAATCTTTGATTAAACCGCTTTGTTCGTTAATTACTTTTACAAAATCATTGTCAATTGCAACCTGTATAGTATAATTCAGGTCTGCTGGCAGCAATGTCCATTTTAATGTCGTTGGACGCCCCAAATCCACCGCAGCATCAAGCGGTGATACCAACACCGGCTGAGTTCCAAATGGATCAAGGGTACGGAATGATTGAGGTGTCGAATATAATCCCCAATATGTGCCGTTACCACCGCGTACTCGCCAATAATAAGTGGTATTAGGATCCAGCGCGGGTGTCGTTACGTTACTATCTGCGGTATCCGTACGGAAAATCGATTGCAGGAAGTTAGATGTTTTTGCTACTTCAATATGATATGCGGTCGCTGGCGGGGTGTCATCCCATACCAGGGTTACCTTAGTACTTAAACCTGTTGTTTTATCAATAGGTGAACGTAGTGATGGAGCACCATAC
>JBIJDE010000650.1:0-2571 GCA_044344305.1 Armatimonadota bacterium | reverse complement strand
CTTCAGGAATAGGTGCAGGATTCAAACCACCAAAATTCCTTAAACCGGGTGATGTTGTTGAATTAACAGTGGAAAATGTTGGTGTTCATAAGTACAAAGTATTTTCAGACGAAGATTATAAAGACGGAGAATAATAATGAGCGATTTAAAAGTTTTGGTTGTCGGGGCTTGCGGTAAAATGGGACGAGAGGTAGTTAAGGCTGTTACCGCTGCTGATGGAATGTCAGTTGTAGCTGCCGTTGACACTGCTAATATCGGTGCTGATGCGGGTGAAATAGCTGGTATACCATCAACAGGAATTAAAATATCAGATAATTTAGCAACTGCAATTAAATTATCCGATGCAGAAATAATCGTAGATTTTACTCGACCAGATGTTATCATGTCGAATCTACGTATTGCTGTTCCTCTCAAAGTAGCAGCAGTGGTAGGAACAACAGGTATAACAGCAGAAAATAAAGCTGAATTAGAAAAAATATCATCAGAATCAGGTTCGCAAATATTTATTGCTCCTAATTTTGCGATTGGTGCGGTTTTAATGATGGAATTTGCTAAAAAAGCAGTGAAATATTTTGATTACGCAGAAGTAATTGAATATCATCATGAAAAGAAACTGGATGCGCCATCAGGCACTGCATTACGTACTGCTGAAATGATGAAAGATGTTGTAACCGGAAGATTAGATGAAGTTGCTAATAAAGAACATGGCGAGGAAAGCCGTGGTATGGCAGTTGGAAATATCCGTGTTCATGCAATAAGAATGCCAGGTTATGTTGCCAATCAGGAAGTGATATTTGGTGGTTTAGGACAGACATTAACAATTAAACATGACACAATTAATCGTGAATCTTTTATGCCAGGGGTAGTGTTGGCAATTAATAAAGTGAAATCATTAAAAGGTGTAGTCGTTGGACTTGAAAATATTATGTAATTAAAGGGTGGGGGCATTTTGTTTAAATGCCCCCAATGTTTTTTATGCCCAGTATGCCGGACCAGCTTCTTCTCTAATTATACACTGTTGCAAGAACCATATAGCTTTTTTGAATCCTTCTTCAGTACTCATCAAACTGTCTTCATGCTCGATGGACAATGCCCCATTATAACCAATTAAACGCAATGTACTGATCATTTCTTTCCATACTTCTGCGTTATGCCCATAACCGATTGTGCGGAAAATCCATGAGCGGTTCATTTCATCTGTATAGTTCTTAGTATCTAACACCCCGGTTGTCTTGGTGTTAATTTCATCTATTTTGCAATCTTTTGCGTGGAAGTGGAATATCGCACCAGCGTCACCAAGTTTCCGCAGTGCATAAACCGGGTCAATTCCCTGCCAGAAAAGGTGGCTTGGATCAAAGTTTACGCCAATCTGTTCACCACAAGCATTTCTCAATTTTAATGCGGTATCTGTATTATATACAATGAAACCAGGATGCATTTCTAATGCAACTTTTACACCTTTGGATTTCAGTTTCGAATTCATCTCTTTCCAATAAGGAATTGCAACATCATCCCACTGGTATTTTAAGATATCAAGGAAATCGGGGGGCCATGCACAAGTTACCCAGTTTGGATATTTAGCTCCCGGTTGATCACCAGGACAACCTGAAAAGTTAACAACTGTATCAATACCTAAAATGCCGGCAAGATCAATTGTTTTCGAAAAGATATCATGATGCTCTTTGGAAAATGATGCATCAGGATGAATAGGGTTGCCATGACAAGACAAGGCTGAAATTTCAAGGCCCTTGTCTGTAATTTTTTTCATCCAGCTTTTAGCTTTTGATGGGTCTGCTACCAGTTCGTCCAATGGACAATGTGCGCCGCCTGGATATGCGCCGGTGCCGATTTCTACAGCATCACAACCTGCAGCTTTGATGTAGTCCATTGCTTCTTCTAATGGCATTTGGCTGAAAAGCACAGCAAATACGCCGATTTTCATATTTTTTCCTCCGGTTTATTTTACGCGGTCGTTGACCGACAGTATTGTAGTTTAAATGTTGTTAAATCTCAACCTCAGGTACTTTGACCCAACTTCGAGTATTTGATGATTTTGTCATAGCATCTAAAACAGCATTAATTTTTGCAGCATCTGCAAAATCAGGTGATGGCTTCTTATCATTAACGATACAATCCATAAAATTATATACAGAATGGCAGAAACCTTGTTCATAGCCAATAATGTGTCCTGGGGGCCACCATGAGTTCATATATGGATGTATGCTTTCTGTAGCCAGGATAGTGCGGAACCCTTGTGCATGTGGCGGGTCTTCGCGATTAAAATATTGAAGTTCGTTCATTCTTTCAAATTCAAAACGGATAGAACCTTTATCTCCATTGATTTCAAAGAAGATTGCATTTTTGTGACCAGCACAGAAACGTGATGCTTCAAACGTACCAATAGCTCCGTTTTTAAAGCGTGCCAGTGATATAACTGCATCATCAACAGTAACATCACCATATCCTTCGCCTGCAGCAGCAGAAAGACCGCCTGTTGTTTGGGATTGCAATGGACGCTTCTTAACAAATGTCTCCATTGTAGAACTTACTTCAGCAATATCCCCAACTAAC
>JBIJDE010000162.1:0-9483 GCA_044344305.1 Armatimonadota bacterium | reverse complement strand
TGCGAATTGATATTGAAGATGCATTGAAAATAATTCGCGAAGCAGATAAAGAACCGCCAAAACCGAAGTTCCGGTTAGTCGGTGTGTTGAAAACAAGTACTAAGAACTTTGTTATATTAGCCGTCAATGGTCAGCAATATGAGCTGTATGAAGGCGATACAATTAATAAATTAGGCTGGTGCGTAGCAGCAATTAACAATTCCGGAGTTCGCCTTACCAAGGGAAGGCAAACCATTTTATTACCTATTGGAGGTCAACCGTAATGAAAGACACAATCGCAACGGCGGTTCGACGACAATTAACAACTATACTGCTGATGTCAGCGTTGATAATTGCTCAGGTGACGGCATTTGCCGCAAATACTCGTATGATTTATCAATTGGATTTTAATCAGGCTGATATTTCCACTGTATTAGCTGGCATTATGGCAGCAAGCGATGCAAATATCGTTGTAGCACCATCAGTTAAAGGTATTATTACTGTGAAGTTGAGAAATGTAACAGTAGAAAGTGCCCTTGATACGCTTGCCACTATGGCAAATTTGAAGATCGAAGATAAAGGCGGCACCTTTATTGTTACATCTAAAGAACCTGTTAAAGTTGACGTTCCTGCAGCACCGGCTGGTTCTACAGATTATCGCATTGTCACTTTAGATAAAGATGTAGATATTGATAGTATCAACAGTGCTATCAAAGATGTATTTGAGACTGTTAAAGTGCGAAGTCTGGGTAATAAAACTATTCAAATCACCGGTCCAGCCAACCAGGTTGACCGTGCAAAAGATTATATAGTCAAAGACCTGATGAAATACCTCACCACTAATAAAAACGGGGTAGCTACCGAAGTTATCACCTTAAAATCAGCAAATCCAGAAGATGCTGTTACGGTATTAACAGCAAGTTTTGGCGATTTATTGATTAAGAAATTAAGCAGTGGAAAGATTATGCTTAGTGGTGACGCTAAACGTGTAGAAGAAGCTAAAATCTTCTTGAATAAAGAAGTCGATGTTTCTCAACAAACCGTTAATACAACAAATCCAAACCCTAATCCAAATCCAAATACGAATCCAAATACGAACCCCACCGAAATTCCTTATGCAGTTGTCGGTTTAAAGACAATTTCTGCGGAAAAAGCATTAGCGGTTTTAAAATCTAATTTCCAGGATGTTATTGCTACTGAATTAGACGCAAAACGGTTGATGATAACAGGTGAGAAATCACGTATAGATAAAGCACAGAAAATGCTGAACGATATTGACCTTGCTGCTCCCGAAGTAGCTACTGAGGTTGAAAAGACATATCAGTTAAAATCTTTAGTACCTGCACAGACTAAATCGTATCTTGATGAAATGTACGGCAAACGTGGTTTATCAGTAATGTTTGCGCCGGTTGCTGACAGCAGTCCGGCGGGTGTAATACAAACCGGCAACAAGGAAAGCGGATGGCAGAGCAGCACTATGATTCTGCGTGGACCATCTGTAATTGTTGAAGAAGCCATTGCACATTTGATTAAAATTGACATCGGAGAAGTGGTATCGAAGAACTTTATTGAGAAACGTTACAGCTTCAAGTTTGTTGTTCCTTCTCAAGCAATTTCATACTTGTTGGAAAGATATGAATCAAAAGGTTTGGTAGTTTTAGCCGCTCCTGCGGTTATGGGTACTCTTGGCAAGCCAGATAACAGCGGTAAGTTCATATCTATTATCAAACGTGATGTGGAAGGGTCGGTTAAAGTTCCGGAAGGCGTTAATGATATTATCATGGCCGGTCCAGATAAATTAGTTGAATCAGCTTATGCAACCTTAGTAAGCATTGATGTGTCTGGCGACGTTCTTGAAAAAGTAATTGACTTACGTTATTTAATGGCTTCCGAAGCGAAGAAAAAATTAGAAGAGAGATTCACTGGCCAGCGATTGCGTGTTACTCTTGCTCCTGCTCGTTTATTCTCATCTGAGGCTGGCGGAGCAGCCGCAAGCGGCGGCGGTGGTGCCAGCGGCAGTGGTGGCGACGCCACCAGCTCCGGTAAGGCTGCTGAAGTTACTAAAATAGTGCTTTATGGTACAACTGCAATAGTAGAACAAGCGGCAACTCTTATTAAAGATTTAGACCTGCCACAGGAACAGGTTCGTATTTCTATGGAAATCATCAGCATGGATTCTGGTGAGATTAAGAACCTTGGTTTAGCATGGCCGGCGTCAATCACTGCCAGTACGACAGAAATGGCATCCGGTGACCCGATAGGGCTTGGACGCTTAATTCGCAATCCAATTGCTTTCAACAATACATTAAATATGTTGATGTCCAAGAACAAGGCGAAAATAATCAGCCGACCGTCCATGCAGATAGAAAATGGAAAAGAAGGCAAGATCCACGTAGGTAGAACTATCTTCTACGAAACCCTGGCATCAGTTACACAATCTGGTCCGGCTTATGCTACTGCGTCAATTAATGCCGGTGTTGATATGAAGGTACGTCCCCGTGTATCATCAGACGGTAATATAACACTGGAAATCGATAGCAACGTTACCGATGAACCAAAGTTCATTACTGGTCCATCTGGTTCACAACTACCTGATTTAGCGCAGAATAGCAGCATTACCACCGTCACCGTTAAAGATGGGGAAACTCAAATAATTGCCGGATTAATTAAGAATAGCGATATTGAAACAGAATCAGGCATTCCATTCTTAAACAATCTTCCATTAGTTGGCTGGCTGTTTAAAAGCAAATCAAAATCACCTACGAAACAGGAATTACTTATCTTAGTAACACCAAGAATAGTTCGACAGGGTGATAAAGTAGAAACTCCCAAGTTTGATAGTGAAACGTCTAAAGTAATAACATCACCAACCGTTGCACCTGCTGTTTCGGCACCAGTTGCTCCTGTTGCTCCAGTGGTTGCCCCACCACAGCTTGATTTACCGGTTGAAGCACCGCGAGTTACATCCGCAGTAGATAATGGGGTATAAGAAAAATAACAGGACGTCATAATTATGGCGTCCTGAATAGTTTTAATGTACGGGAATTAATGTGATAGAACAACGACCAATCGGTCAAATATTGCGCGAAGTAGCTAATATATCAGAAGAAGATCTGGAAAAAGGTCTGCAAACTCAACGTACTACTCGTGAACCATTAGGTGCAGTGCTGGTGAAAATGGGATTAATCACCGAGCGTGATAGGGCGCGTGCCTTATGTCGCCAGTGGGGTGTTCCATTTATAGACCTTAATGAAAAAACATTAGACCCGGATATTATCAACATTATTCCCCGCAATATGATCCAACGCTCGCGGGTTCTTCCTTTAGAAAGAAATGGCAATCGGTTAGTAGTGGCAATGGCAAACCCGTTGGATATTTTCGCCATTGACCAGTTACGCTTGATTACCGGTATGGAAATCGACCCGGTTATTACCATTGAAGAAGAATTAAATAACGCGATTGCAAACGTAATATCTGCCAGTGTGAAGATGGAAGAAACCATCAAGCGCGTGGTGGATGATGTAAAGGATTCCGGCGGTGACCTGGAAATTAATGAAAGCAAAAAAGAAGACGATATGGATATCTCCGTTGATCGTCTTCGAGAGATGGTTGACGACGCCCCGATTATCCAGTTAGTAAATATGATTCTTCGCCAGGGGTTATTAGATAAAGCGAGTGATATTCACATCCAGCCGGAATCCGATAAGGTGCGGGTACGTTATCGCGTTGACGGCGTATTAAGCGATGCCAGCGCAGTACCAAAACAGGCACAGGCGGCACTGGTCAGTCGTATTAAAGTTATGGCGGATATGGATATTGCGGAAAAACGTTCTGCGCAGGATGGACGTATTTCTCTCACCCTGAATGGCAAAGATTATGATATGCGCGTTTCGTCGCTCCCCGGTGTTAAGGGTGAAAAGATTGTAATGCGTATTTTGGACCAGAGCGGTATTAACGTGCCTTTGTCAAAATTAGGCATGCCGGAGAAAATGCTGGAAACCTGGGACAAATTAATCCACCGCAGTTACGGAATAGTGCTGGTTACCGGTCCTACCGGTTCTGGTAAATCAACGACTCTTTATGCGACGTTGAACGAACTTAACGCGCCGGATGTTAATATTCTAACAGTTGAAGATCCGGTTGAGTATCAGTTGGCGGGGTTAACTCAGGTACCTATTAATAGAAGGGCAAAAGCGACCTTCGCCACCACATTGCGCTCTTTCCTGCGTCAGGACCCGGATATTATTCTGGTGGGTGAAACCCGTGACGCTGAAACTGCTCTAATTTCTATTGAGTCCGCGCTTACCGGTCACCTTGTATTTACCACTTTACATACTAACGATGCTCCAGGAGCGATGGCGCGTCTTAGCGAAATGGGAGTTGAACCGTTCTTAAGTGCATCTGCGGTTATCGGCGTGTTGGCGCAAAGACTGGTTCGTGGTATTTGTCCGAAATGCAAAGTCGCGTATACCCCGCCGTTGGAAGCACTGAAAAGATTTAATTTCACCAGTACCACCGAAAACGTCACATTCTACCGCGGTACCGGATGTTCATTCTGTCGCAACACCGGGTATAAAGGTCGAATTGGCGTCTTTGAATTAATGGCAATTGATAATGAATTGCGCGACTTAATGTTGCAAAAAGCACCTACGCATATTTTACGCCAGGCTGCTCTCGATAACGGCATGATATCATTAAAACAAGATGCAATGAATAAAATTTTTGAAGGGATCACCACCATGGAAGAAGCACTTCGGGTGATTTACGCGGAGTAATTCATGCCTTCATTATCAGTATTCATTTTAATGCTGCTCATGATTCCGTTAGTAGGCGCAGTCGCGACGGCATTATTCCCCTTGTTATTGCCATTATTTCGCAAGTGGTCACAGGAAGAGTTTGACCAGGCTTCCCGCGCCCCTGGTTGGGCATTAGTAGTCATTTCTGCTTTAGGTTTTGTAGTATCAATTTTCGCTTTTCAATTTTCTCTCACCGGCGACGGCATACCGGCATACATCGCACAGCCGGTGGCGGCTGAAAAACTTTTATTTCTCACTGACCCATTCACCGTCTTCGCAACCATGGTGCTATTCTTAGCCGTTGTCACGGTTGCGTGGCCCGTCGCAGCCCGCCGCGCATTCCTGTCTGTTGGCACTATACCGGCAGTATTATCAGCGTTAATTATCTTCTGTGCCGTTGCGCAAATTAATTCCGCATCGTTTCAAATTTCGCTGACTATATTCATCATCTCCTCACTGTTGATGATAATTGTATTTTTAATCACTGACCCACCCGGCGATAATTGGCGTAAATGGATACCTGTGCTGTTGTTGATAATTGCTGTATTCGCCGGAATAATTGGTTATGCCGGTTTAATTCAATTATCTCGCGGGGTTGACGTACGGTCGTGGTGGCAGATGCAGATATTTGCCGCTCCTTCACGGGTGGCAACAGCGATTATTTTCGTGGCAATAGCATGGGTTTTTCAGATTATAGTATTCATCAGGTTGGCGTGGGGCAAAGGCGCAAGTAATGTTTTAACCCCGCTCCCTGCCATAGTCGCCCTCGCTGGTGGCGGTATATTAGCCTTCACTCGCATGTTAACGGCAATTTGCCTGCAACAAAATATGCAGATTCGCGAGGGGATAACCTCGATTACCGCTCATTCATTGGGTATATGGTCAGGCATGCTTATTATAATTGGCATTATCATCGCTACCGTGATGCTGATACGAATTAAGAAAGGGCAGGACCTGTTTGAACCAAAGGGTTGGCCCATCGGGTTCATAGTCGCCGGAATGTTTCTTTCCTGTCTTCAATCGGTCCTAATTTCACAGGCATCATTATCTGCCGTCATCGGCAGTGTATCATTTTTGTTAATCGGCTGTACTGTAATCGCTGCTGGTTTCGCCATCATTCCTGCGGTAAGACTGTCGGATAGCGTCGTTCGCATAAATGTATTCATATTATCTGGCATTGCGCTCCTCCTCTCGCAATTATCCGGCACCGGTAATTGGTGGATATTATCCCTATGGAGCAGTATCAGCTCAGTCATCCCCGGCTGGCTAATAACTTTCCTCGCAGTATATTCATTAATAATCTGCGCCATCTACATCTGGAAAAAATATGAAAACGTGGTAGGTATAGAAGAACCCGGCACCCGCTGGGGAGTATGGAGCATGCTGATATCTGTAGTGACCACCATAATAATAGCCGCGTCGCTATGGACAAACCCGGTAATAATTGACGCGTTAAGAAAAGCGTTGTTGCAGACTCAATAGCCAGAGTTACTATACTCTGGCTATATCTATTTTATTAAATTTCAATCGTCACCGAGACGGTGACGCCACGTATTTTCTCTCTTCTCTCTTCTAATTTTCACTCTTCAAAAGTGCTCCTACTTTTGCGGCGTTTCTTACCCCGAGTTCTGCGTCGGCGGTTTTTAAATCTCCACCCATTTTACGGATTTTTTCTTTGGCTGGGTTTATAATACTGGCGGTGAATGTTGCTGGCATGGCGTTGCCTTCGTGGGGAAGCTCTACCGTTTCCAGGATATCTATTACCCCGCTGACGTCGATGGAACTGTCGATGGCGTTTAATATCTGGCGTTCCAGTTCATCACCTACTGCCAGTTTGATAAAGTCGCGCATTTCTTCGGTTTGCGCTTCAATATAGATGCGGTTTATTGGTTCGGTACCGCTGGCACGTATTGCCAGGTAAGACTCTGAGCCATCATCTGATTTCAGGATTACTTCTACTAACTCGCCACGGACACCGCCACAATATACCGGGGTTAAATAACAAAGGTCAGGGTCCTGCATGATGATTGACCGGGTCATGTCTGCATATCGGTCTAAATAAACATTTACCACTGCTTCCTTGGCTGCATCCGGTGCTTCCACGTCTCGGCGTACCGATACCAGTTTGCCATATTTTTCAGTGATATCATCCCAGCGGTTGCCCAGTGTTTTATTTAATACCGCGCACATTTGCAGTGTTAGTAATGCGCCCCACAACCCGTCTTTGTCCGGTGTATGGTTGCGCGATGTCATGCCGTTGCTTTCCTCGCCGGCAATCATCAATTTGCCCAGACAGGATTTGAATGACGCCTGTATCTTTTTGGGGTCGGTCTCGCCATCAGCGACTACTTGCTGTAGTCCTGCCATCATTACATCGGCGATGAACTTGAAACCTACCGGTACTACGTGGGTAAGAAAACCGCTTTGTTTTGATGCGTCACCCAGAGCAACAGTGTATGACGCGCCGGCAGCGTGGGGAATAACAGCATTTATATCTGTGGGCGGGATAATTTTATCGCTGTTTTTCTCTGCGACTCTATCCAGCAATCGGGTAGTTACCATGTTGCGAATTATAAAACCGGGTTGACCATTGTATCCGGCAGTTAGCAGGTAATCCGCCAGCATGGTAAGTACATTGTTCATCAGTACGTAATTGCCGTTATCATCTACCACGCCAAACCGGTCGCTGTCGGTGTCAAACCCCAACCCGATAATACGTGGGTATGTCCCGCGCAATTCACGCACTTTGTCCTGGCAATGGCGTATGTGTGGCTGTTCAGGATTGGCATACATCAACTCGCCCAAGAGCGGGTCTTTTTCGCCATGGATAACGGTGTAATTAATTCCCAGTTTTTCGCAAACCTTGCGCAGGTAACCGCGAGACGCTGAATGCATTTCATCAATTACCACCATCGCATCTGACGAACCCCAGAAAGAACGCATTAATTCCAGTGCGTCTGCCTGTCCGGATGGTACGTTTACTTTTATATCCAAATCATTGATGGCGGCATTTGTGTAGTTATCAAGTGTGTCAAACATCACCACATGTCCGCGTTGTTTGTCGCTGGGAACTACTTCATCCATCAACATCAGTTCCATGGCACGGCGGCCAATGGCATCGGTCGCACGGCTGGGGGCAACACCGCCGTATGGCATGTTGTAGCGGATGCCGTGATATTCTGTGCCTACGTATGCGCGTTTTGCCGGGTCTTTTACCGGGTTGTGCGATGGGGTGCAGTTGATTAAACCAGCATTAGTAGCAACGCCAAGTTGTTCGGTTATGTAGTAAATGAGGGCAGGGGATGGCGTCTCGCGTGATGCCAGATGAACGTTAAGCCCGTTTGATATAGCAACTTCGGCGACTAATGCGGCTACTCGGTCAGCATTGATGCGGCTGTCGCAACCAATGGTCAGCGGGTGTCTTCCTACTCCGCTTTCAATTACAAATTCCACAATAGCCTGGGCTACACAGGTAGCGCGATGCCAGTTAAAATCTTCACCCATTCTTGCACGCCAACCAGATGTTCCAAAGCGCGGGTACTGCATTTCTGATATCTGGCGTAGCAGCCATGAATGTTTTTCAGCAGATTTACGGCCGGATAATTGGCGCATTTTGGTGGTAATTTCAATACACGCCTGCATTCGCGCGCTACGTGGAGAGTTTACCGCACCAGCAAGGCGTGGGAATATATCGCGGGCAAATACCGGCAGCAAATCTTCTAATTCCTTGCGTCGCAATAATGCTACCATTGCCACGTTGGCGGCGTTGCGTATCTTTGACCAGTGCTGGGTATCTTCTTTTCTACCTTCACACTCAATCATCAATATCTGCATCTCGCCCCATATCTGGCTGAACAGTTTGTCGTCTAATTCTATCCGGTTAAACTGCGGGACCAGTTCCATCAGCCTTCTTACAGCATTATCAGATGGAGCCTCTTTTTTGGCAATTGCAATATCTATTAATAAACGGCGCACCGCTCGAATTGACATTAAAATAGGAGAAACCATATATCTAACCTCCGAACAGAAAATTATACCACTTTCTGCCCGATAGATTATAGAGATAGCGTGTGTACAAGTCAATGATTGAGGTTAAAAATCAGGTCATTATTTGATATTTTTTTAACCATAGAGTTAAGCGATTGTTGTGGGTGAGGGGGGTAGATTAGATGAAATTATTTTGAATTTTAAGGTATCTTCGAGCCTGTCTTTAAAATCCTGTGCTTTATACACAAATTTAATTTATTTTGTTTTCCTCGTGACCCCAGCGGGGTCAAATAATTATAGAAAAAGTCTTAAAAAAGTTATTCGACCCCAGAGTGGGTCGCATATAAAATAGCAGATTTTCGGTCATTATATGCGACCCACTCTGGGGTCGAAATATCTAAACTGCAACAAATTCTATAAATATTTGACCCCGCTGGGGTCATTGTATTGAGAGAAATTATCTCTTTTCAGAATGCTGAGGATATCATTCCCTATAGTATTCTACATATCTTTTCGTTAATTTTGCTAATAATTAACTCCATAGCCCACGGCAACGCCCTCACCCTTATACACATTTTATAGAATACGAGTTTAAATTTTGTGAAATATTCTTGTTGAGTACAATCCAACCCCTTTAGGGGTGACATGTTAATAGTCGAGAATGATTATAATGAATAATAAACCCCGTTCAGGGGTGACATGTTAACGTTTCTATATTTCA
>JBIJDE010000009.1:0-30644 GCA_044344305.1 Armatimonadota bacterium | reverse complement strand
CGATGTAATCTTTCACGGTTGTGCCGGCGCCGTAAGGATTGGCAAAGACGGCAAAACAACACTGGTGCTCTCCAGCGGTCCCGGCAAAGTCGGATATAAAGATGCAGTGATTGATAGTGCTGTACCATTCCAGAAGACCGTTACCGGTAAGGTAAAAGAAACTATTACCGCCCCAATATGGAAAGTGACAGCTGCGCCGCAACCGGTAACAGTTGATGGTGACAAAATCCGCTTTGTAATGACTGAATGTAAATATGTGGAACTCACACATGGTAACGTCGGTGTCCGCGGATCAGGTCCTTTCGATCTTACTTTCACACCAACAGAAATCAACGGCACTGTTGATGGCAGCATCCGCACGATAGTCTGCACATGGCCGGAGAAGATTGTCCGTCCAGGTTATCGGATGGACGGAGTGCGATGGTACGCCGGTTTTGCTGACGAATCATCTATAAACAAAAAACAACAAACTCCGCAATTCAGTCTTGCGTTTGGGGTTTCCTCCGGTCCGCATACTATTAAGATTTCAGAATGGGAATGGCCGATGTTATCGCCAATTCCTGCACGGACTGTTCTGACTCCTCAAAATTTTAACCTGTAAAAAGGAAAATATTTATTATGTCAAAAAATCTTGCTAACAGAATATCAGTAACAATCATATTGATTATCACATTGATATTTCCTGTGACATGCGCGGACCCCATTGCCGCTACAAACCAGCCAGTCGGTGAAACAGGGTGGAACCAATGGCGCGGACCCAACCGCAACGGTATAGCGCCGGCCAGTCCAAAACTTGCTGACGCATGGGGACCGGGTGGTCCGGTACAGGTATGGAAAAGCGAGGAGAAGATCCCTGGTGGACCAAAAAAGGGTGGTGCGTTCTCAAACTACAGCAGCCCGGTAGTGGTCAGTGACAAGGTATACCTGTATGTGCATGACCAGGCCGCCACTGCCGACCGGGTTTACTGCCTTGACGCGAAAACCGGCAAAACGTTGTGGAAAGTCAACTACCCCGGTAGTCCAAATGGCGGCGGCAGCAGCACGCCGTATGTAAGCGATGGTAAGGTATACGCGGTTGGCACTATGGGCATGTATTGTCTGAACGCTGATTCCGGCAAGGAAATCTGGAAAGCACCAGGCATTTGCGCAGACGTTACCGGTGATGGCATCAATTCATCGCCAGTCATCGTTGATGGCGTGCTCGTGGTCTTCGCCGGCAGCGGGAAACACCTTAATCCAAACGCCAAGGATTCGAATAAGGAGAGCGGCTTGCTCAAGGGATTCGATGCCGCCACCGGTAAAGAACTGTGGGCCTGTCCGCGGGCTACGGCGGATGGCAACAGGAACGGCGACAAATCTGCCTCGGTTGGGATATGGAACACGACTAAAGGTCCGCGCCTCATAACGGGTGTGGGCAAGTTGACCTGCTTGAATCCGAAGGATGGCAGTGTGATCTGGCAGAATGGCGGTGATATTTATGGCAGTAGCAGCACACCAGCCATCGTCGGCGATATCTGCGTCCTCGGCACGAAAATAAAGGGGTATCGTCTGGGCCCGGACAAAGCGGAAGAAATGTTCGCTGTGGAGGTGGGTGGCCGCGTTGAGAGTTATATTCTATACGACGGTTATATCTACGCCGATTGTTACGGAGTGTACCGCTGCCTTGACCTTACCGGAAAGATTCTCTGGCAAAAATCAACGGGCGGTAAGGTTTCTTCGCCCATCTTCGCCGACGGCAAAATCTACCACGTCGTCAGCGAAAAGGGAAAGTTAGCCATGTTCAGCGCCACCCCGACTATGCCGGCGACATTCTTCGAAGCCAGCATTCCCGTGATGTCATTTACGTCGCCCGCCTTCTATGATGGCAAGTTGTTTGTCCGACTCGTGGATGGTATCGCATGCTATGACCTGACTAAAGTACCGGCCGACGCGGTCAAGTCAACCGATCCACAACCCCCAATCAAAAACCCAGGCGCCGCTCCCAATCCCAGAGCTCTGATTACCTTCGTGGACGTATCCCCCTCCTATTTTGCTCAGAGGAAGGGTACCACAGATCAATCAGCCTGGCCTCCGGAGAAAGAGGCGGAAGCGGTGAAGCTAAACTGGGCTATTAACAAACAACTTGACACCGATGGGTGGATTAATCTCATCGCGGTGCAGGACTCACGCGGCGAGATGACTAACGATTGTGTCGCATATGCCCGCGTTACGCTCGATGCGAAAAATCAGGGGAAAATTGCGCTTTCGTTAACGGTTAACAAGGCAAAAGGTGATGTTTCCGCAATTGTGGCCTGGGTCAATGGCAAGAATGTATTGCGGCAAAACTCACACGAGCAAAATCCCGAGCACATTGAGCTGACTGTCGACATGGTCCCGGGGAAAAATATCTTACTCGTTCGAACATACCCGACAAGAGGCCATGAATGGAAACTGCGGGTGCAGGCCACACCACTTGACGGCCTCGAGATCAAACAGGTCGCAACCGTCCCCGCGGGGGGAAAATAGCAGAGAGGACACACCATGCTCAGGTATATCGGAATAGCCGTTGTTACAGTGATAGCATTTGCCGCGGCGTTGGCGCAACCTACACCCACGCCCGCGCCGCAAAAGCCTGTCGAAGAACTCATGCTGAATCTCGGCAGCAACATCACGCTGAAGTTGGCAAAAATACCCGCCGGCACATTCATAATGGGCAGCCCGGAAACTGAAACAGCCCGCTCAACAGATGAGGGTCCACAACATGAGGTAGTCATCAGCAAATCATTTTACATGGGAATCTACCCAGTCACACAAGCGCAATATCAACAAATCATGGGTGAAAACTCCATCGCCTCCTGGAAAGGACCTGACTACCCGGTTGATGGGGTTCGCTGGGACATGGCAGTGATGTTCTGCCAGAAGATGTCAGAGAGAACAGGTAAAATCGTCCGGCTGCCCACCGAAGCTGAGTTCGAATACGCCGTGCGCGCCGGCACTTCGACGCGCTACTTCTACGGCGATGATCCGGAATACAAGCAGATGGGTGACTATGCCTGGTATTACCGTAATTGTAAAGGAAATACACAGCCAGTCGGTCAAAAAAAGCCTAACCCATGGGGGCTGTATGATGTGTATTCCAATATCTGGCAATGGTGTGCGGACTGGTATGGAGATACTTATCCAAATGAAAAACAAACCGATCCGCAAGGACCTGCCAACGGAGAGTTTCACGTCCTGCGCAGCGGGTGCTGGCTCATTAATCATCATACTATGGACGACAAAGTGGGACGAATGCTCAGCCGCTCCTCCCTTCGCGGCACACCGAAATACTACCCGTGGGGACGCCAGGATCCGGGACCGAATGTAGTCAGAATCGGTTTTCGTATCGTCATAGAGACACCATAAAATTAAAAACACATCATCTTAAGCATCATCAACACAGACAATTTTTATTTCTCTATTGCGGTTTGATAACTATTTTTATATTTCTGCCAATTTTTTGCGACTTTTTAGATTTTATCGTTTATAATTAAATGGTGACAATAAACAATATAAAGTCGAATATTGTGGTGCGGTCCGCTACTATACGCGATTTGGAAGATATCGAAAATCTTTATAGAGTATCACCGAAGATTGAACGCGAGGTTTTTTGTGCCTTTTGAAGAACGCAACCATTATATGCGGAATATATAACGCGCTGACATTTCTTATCATGACCACACAAAACTATTTACAGACCCTTTTAGAATAAACACATACATCTCCGGTTTACCTGATAAATGATAGTGTCAAGAAATTCAGTTACTAATTTCTTGCAGTCCTGTAAAACTTTTTAATACAGCAAAGCATCCCACATCCATCCTTTAATCCCTAACCCCGCAAGATTAAGTGATAGCAGAGCTATCAATCAATAATTCCCGTCAGTACCTGACAGTTTATACTAATGTCAATTATTTTTTCTTCATAAAAATGTTTTATTTTTTCAACAATCTATTAACAGCTACGCTTTAAATTAGTTTTTTATTACTTGGCAAATGATATAAAACTAAATAGTAAAGTCATATTTATCTTTTATTAATTATTTATGATGACAATATTATACTTTAATTTTGCTATTTCTATCAACTATCACCATACCAAAACAAAAAACCGCCAACAGATGCCGACGGCTTAAATTAAGAGTAGCTCCATAAGATATACTTGTTTGAGATGAAAGAAAATCGCGAGAGAATAGAGAACTCTCTCTTTTTCAAAAACGTAAACTTGCGATTTTTCTTGAATTTCTTATTTAACAGGTAGAGAGAATTACGACATTTTCTTCATAGCAATAACTTCTTGTTGCAACGCCAGCAATTCCTTGCCGCGCCGTTCCCAATATGCTAACTGTTCTTCACGAGTCATACCGGCCAAACGGGCTTGTACTACCTCTGCCCCTTTGTGCTTCATTTCAACGCATTCAAATTTCTTCTTCATAATGTATAATCTCCAATGGCGAGTAAATCGCCAACGGTCTATAACCTTGAATTATGCGCTAAACGCATAAATTGGCGCATAAGTTTGTAAATAGCGCCTTTTTGAATAATTTTCATGTTAGATAAATAGGTGACTGTCAATATTTACGTCTTCGCGGTAATTGAAAATCCGATGGAAGCGAAGGGAGTAATACACACACAGAGAAAAGGAAACGTAACTATTCGTGTGCGTGGTTTGCGTGGCAATCCACCGGTGTATGATTTATGTGGTGACGACCCGGATCCACACCGGCTTTCCGCGGACGAGGTAACTGTTGATGGCGAAATGGTTACTATCAATTTGAATTGGCAACATGGTGATTCGCGCCTTTTTTGGATTGATACACCGTTGCCGCCAACAACTCAGAATTAATTTATAACAATACTTACACTTTTTATAAATACCGTAGGGGCAATCCCTTGTGGTTGCCCGATTTTCTCAGGTAAAGGAACTATTATGAAATACTCTATTATTATGTTAATTTTACTGGCTATACTCGGTCATTGCGCGAACCCGATTGCTTTTTCGCTGCCGGCAGACGCCAGGTTTATCAACGGTACCGGGCAACTGCCAATAATTGAAGCGGAGTTTTCGGCGCCCGGCATTACATCACAGGGATATATCGAAGTAGCTGAATCGGCGGGACCGCAAATTTATTTCATCGAATTAAATACATCATCAGCAACATTGACAATCCGCAGCAATTACAAAACTGCTTATAATTCCCCACTTGTCCGCATCACATACGCGTTGCGCAACACCGCGCAGGAAATAGTCTGTCCATCCGATGAGACAATAGTTAAACCGTGGCAATTCTACATTTCAGATCCGATGCCATTAACCGTAAAGGCAGGCGACATGCTTTACCTGTGCAATTATATTCCATTGAAAGAGAAAACGCGGATTGGCTGCGGCATTATATCAGGCATCCTGCAACGTCCGGATAATCGCTGACCATACGGTAATGTGGTTGATGAAAAATACCGGACCTTAGACCCTGACCTTGAAGCTTCATTTAAACCGACATCTGATTTGCTTCCTGTCCCATTTTTGCTGGCAGGCAATGGCGTTCGCGAAGATGCCCCTTTTGTTGTTGTCATTGGCGATAGCCTTACCTTTCAACTGCAGCGAGATATGGAAAATGGCTGGTTCGGCCGCGGTTTTCATACGCTGCCGCATTGCAATCTCGCTATCGGCGGTGATGCTTTGAGTAATGTGCTGGACGCGAAAGGCGAAATACGCGATAAATTAAACCAAGCACGTTTCGCAATATTGCGTCATGCTACTGATGTAATTAACTTTTATGGTCATAACGACCTAGCAATGGCTGCCCGTTAGATACCATGCTTAATCTGGAAACAAAACTTTGCGGTCGTCCGGAGATTGCGTCCGCGCGTAAATGGCGCGCCACGCTGACGCCGTTCACACATAACGCAAAAGGTGTTGATGTACATAAATTAACAGAAGCTGACCAGACTCCGGATAAAACGTCGCCGGTAATTGTACAATTCAACAAGGAAATACGCGATAATTTCGCCAAATATGGCTACACCGGCGTCCTTGATTTTGACGCCGCCATGGCATCCGGACCGGACTCGCAATTCTGGAAACCAGGCCTGGCACAAGACGGAACCCATTTCGAAAGAGCCGCCGGTTTCAACGCCGTATGGTCAGAAATAAAAAAAGTACTGCCAATCATCACATTTGCCCCGAAGGTGGCTAAATAATTTATGAATAGGCATTTTGGTGAAAGAAGGAAAAATAAATTTTAGACTTGTCCGGAAATAAGTATTGAGCAGATTTGGATGCTATTTTCTCGTCAGTCAAAGCGTTTATTTTACACTTTATCCGGTTGATAAATGTAAAATGAACAACGCTGAATGGCGGAAAAAGAGTCCGGAAGATGCCAACAGTTATTTAAAGGACAAGTCTATTCAGGCGATTGCAAAACCTATTTTTGTCTGAATTATAGATTGTAAATAAACATTTTTTGATTGTAAATCAGGGACTGACACCGAGTGGCGAAGCCATAATGGTGTCTGTACCATCTGGTATTGAAAATTCCTTATGGTGATAACTAATGTCAGAACAGGTAACTTGATTCCTTAAGTAACCAGGCAACGAGTTCTGACATAGTTAAAAAATATGCACTACTCTCCACTTCTCATTCAATTTGCGCTTTCCCCAAATATGGAGGCTGGATGCGCGATTCAGTCGGAATATCTCCGGTTATAGTGGTATGGCGGTTTGCCCAGTAGGCGCGTAAAATTGTTTTCGCGCCGCCCGGGTCGCCATATAAAATACCAAAATCAACCGGATACAATTTATTTTCCAACGGCACAAAACCTATTGACGCCATTGGTATGCATGCTTCCAAAGTATATCCATCAGGTGTTGTCTTTACTGCCACCGTGGCGTTATCGAGGATAGTCACTCGCTCATAGGTTTCAGTTCCGGTTGGCGATGTAAAGGTCAGCGGAACGGCGGTACCGCCATTTGCCGCCTTCTGGTTGAGCACCACTACCGGTTTACCCTGGTATGGCGCAAATAGAAGCCGCAAATCGCTTTTTCCGGCTGACCGCTGTTTGTCCAATGTCGGGTCGGTGCATAATATCATATCTGTCAGGTCGCCTGTTTTAAACATGTAAGCCCAATCTTTGCCGGAATTGGTAAACGGCGAATCATCCGCCACTCTATATGCAACATACAGGTTCTTCGAATCATACGCAGTCATAGCAGAACCGCCGCGTCCTTCACCAGCAGGAATAGATACAGCCTGGGTTGCATCCCAATCATCAAGATTGCCATCTATTGTCGGTGGTTTGCCAATTCGGCGAATAGCAGTTGTAGTAGTGGCACCGCCCGCCTTTTGATAGTCAGCCTGTGCCTTGACTACGCCTTCAAGGTCTTTGCCGGTAATGGTTAAATTTGTACTGAAACGACGCAATGAATCCAACCCGGTTATTTCCCAAACCCGTGCGTCAGAGTCGCCGCCTATGAGATATACCTTGCCGTTTTTTACATGCCGGAAAAGAAAACCGCTGAAGCCTTCCGGCAAAACCACGGTACTGTCCATCGGATGTCCGCGACGGTTGTCGTGGCAGAACTCAGCCACAAACAAACCATCTTCGTTAAGCATATTGTAATTTCCATAATAGCCGTTAACCGCCACCAGTTCGCCGGCATGTTCCTTTCCGCTGTCAATCAGTCCGATAAACTTTTGCGCACCGCGAACTTCACCAGGTTTGGTCAGCGGTACATCGCCAACATCCATGCCGATACCGGCTACAAAACGCCACTGCTTTTTACCATCCGCTGTATAACAGGCGATGCCATTCCGGCGCATGTCATTTGAATAGTAACCATCGTTTGTCTCCAGTTTATAGCAGCGTTTACGCCCTTCATTCCATATACCTGTCCAGGCATGTTCGTTCCCGGTAAATACTTGCTTTAATTCCTTTCCTGTTGCCCATATTGGCAATCCATCCCGCCATTCTTTAACCGGACGCAGGTAAACATGGACTCCGGAATATTCTTCTATAGTTAAGTCCTGACCTATCACCGTACCCCAGTAAAAATTATAAAATGGTCCGGTCCCGCGGGTAATTTCGCTTTCCTGTATGAATCCATCGTGATTAAGGTCATACCATGTCCAATCGTTGCCAAATTCCGCGATTGGAACTGCGTGATTGCCCACCCATTCCCATACCGAACTGCTTTGAAATAGGAAAGTCCGTCCTTTCGCATGAACCACCTGGACATTATTCGATGGTGAACCGAATCCTGGCTGAGGACCGAAATAGTCTGGTCTGCAAATGGTTGCATCCGGTTTTACCGTTTTTTTATCATAATCTATTATCCAGCGTGTATTGTGTACAAAGGCGTATTCAGGATTTGCCGGGTCCACGCTGCCGGTAACCGAATATGCTGATGCTCCAAAATATTGCGTTACCAGTTTTCCTTGTTTGCCAGTTGGCTGCCATACACTGATTCGCTTGGGAGTCGTATCCATCTCAGTTACCCACAGCCTGCCTTTTGTATCAAAAGCTAAACCGCCGGGTTTAAATAAACCGTTGGGGTCAAATGTGCCGATGGCGGGACGTCCGCCGGGTTTGCCAACATTTCCCAATAACTTCCCATCAGGATAGCTGAATACCTTCACCGTTTGCTCACCGCGTCCCTGATCAGATATATATAATCGCTTGCCGTCAGGAGAAAGCGTTAAGTCAAAAGGATTTACCAGCATGGCACTGAAAAGCACATATATTGCCCCATCTTCCATATTGACCCGGCAAATAGCGCCATCCGAACGAACAGTAAGAACGCTGCGGGTTCCCGGCAATACAGCCAGACCTTTTGCGCTCCCGACAGTGACTGACCTGATAATTTTTGCCTGCGGCAACTTCAGGTCATGGATTTTCCCTTTGGCAAGCGCGTACAGGTGATTATCCTGATATGCCAGGTCGGTAATACCGCCGCCTTCGATATCAATCCCGCGACGGTCACCCTGGAAAGGCGCCGGCCGGCCGGTAACCGCATCCTGTGCTGTTATGCCGTCCTGCTGCGAAACGAACACTACTTTTCCGTCAGTTGCTATGGAATTGGGAAAATTATATTTTTGCGCGCACCAGGTTCCCCACAGTTTCTGCCCATCAAGAGTACAGGCTATCACGTGCCAGCCAGCTTCCGCCGCTTCCCAAAGCAGGTAAACCCTATCGCCGGAAGACGCGGCATCCAGCGGTACTCCATGGTCTCCACCCCAGCTTCCGGTACCATCGGCGGTTACCCAGGGGGGATTTCCTGAATTATGAATTGACAACACCCACTTCTGGCTGATGCCGGTGTGAGAAAGGCCTTTAACTGTATAATTGCCCGGCGGCAACGGGTCGCCGAAGTCATTAAGCCCGTCCCATTTCTCGACAACAGTGCCGGCAGGACGTTTAATATTAGTAAGAAGCGTTCGCACCAGATTTCCGGAACTGTCAAAAACTCCCAGGCTGACATTCCGCGCTTCCGGCAATGTATAGGTAAATGATAGAGTATTTGCCACTGCCAGTGGTTTTGGCAACTCCTCGCGCGCGCGGTCAAGTTTGCCTGCCGGTTCAAACAGCAGGTATCCCCAACTCATGTAAGTCTGGTAACTGAAGGTGCCGCCCATAGTTAATTCATTTACTGAAGTGGCATATTTTGTTCCTTTCTCATTACCCCATAAAAACTGTACTGTAGAAGCCATCTTTGTGCCCGGCGCGGGTTTTCCTGTTATCCCGTAACGTTTATATGGAATTCGTGCTTCAAGGTAATAGCCATTTTCCACTTTCTTAAATGCCAGATTGGCATCGGCGCCAATATAGACCGCGGGAGCAGCAGCCGCCATAGTACCATTAGTTCGCAAAGTAATCGGGTTAACGGTAATAGCCGACTCATCAGTGCCGGTATAATACCAGAGCATAGTATCGACAGCGGCATTTGGCATTTCTTTTGATACCACAGGAGGAAATGGAACCGCCGGGTCGCCAATAAGACGAAATTGCAGACAATCCGCGTCCCAACCCCGCACCGGGTCCGTCCGGGGATTGACCATATTCATCATCGGACTGAAATCTTTGAAGAAAGCGCCAACATAAAGAGCATCATTATCATACATCAACGCCATTCTCGCATAACGCCGCTCAGCAGTTTCCGGATAGTCATAACACAAAATCTCGCCGGAAAGGTCCCACTCATCCAGTGAACCATCAACAACCACTTTCCCCGGCACCGGTACCACAGAAAGATACTTATGCTTACCGGCAGTTACAACCTGCGCCTGCAAAGGCAGTAAAAATGCCGCCATCAGCAATATCAAACAAAAAACGCGCATAATAAGCCCCTTTTTCATTCATTCTACAGAGCATGTTCTAATATCATCATGATAAAATAGGGACAAGTCACCTATTTATCTATATTTTTCTATAATTTTATTCTGTATTTCTTATAAAACTTTTCTATATCATAATTATACAAAAATATTGCTACGATATCAATCAACATTTACAAAAAAATTAGTTGCTCCCAAGAAAACACTTGATTGAGAGGAGAGAAAATGAAAAGAGAAGTGAGAACTCTCTATTAAAAAAAAAACGCAAAAATACGATTTTTTCTTTGGTTTTCTTATTTAATAGACAGAGAGAATTGCGAAGTTTACTAAATTATTATCGATCTTCTCTGATTACAAACTTACACATAATCTGACATTTTTTATCAATTTCATCAAAGAAAACAGCCAATTACGATACTATCAAATAGGATAAAAATCTCGCATCGCAAATAAAAATCACCCCAAATGACTGCGGACGATTTTTTGAAGTCGACAATGGATGATTTATTGAAGTCGACACCTCATTCAACAATCAGTAAATGCTGGTCCCATAACTTTAGCCGATGTTACTCATGGTTATGATTGGAATAACCATCATAATAGCGACAATATTAGGAGGAGCTAAATGACAACCCCTATACTTCTATTCATCACCTGACCGGCGAAACCATCAATACCCGATAGTCGCGCGGACGGATAATGAGTTGTACAACATCGCCATCGATGCGTATTTTCAGCGCTGCCAGTTGTTCGGCTTCGGTGGGTTCATCTTTATACAAATCTTTATCTTTTTCCACTTCCGGATCAGGATCTTCATTGGCTAACTCCAGGTCAGTCGACCTCACTTTTTTCGGCGGTTTCAGACCGGGATCGATATCGCGCCAGGTTACCCCGCGAGCACCAGGGAATAACTGGTCAATCTTCACATCTAACCGCACATCGCGGAGTTCTCTGTCACGGGTTGCTATGAATACATAGGCGAATTCGTCAGCAGCATAAACGCCGGATATTATCTGTGCACCTTCAGGGGCGGAAATATTCAGCACTTTATCAGATTTCCAGGTTGGATATACTGTCAGTTGACTGTCAAAAAACTTTTCTTGTTTTAATTTTTCGGTCAGAGCACCTGATATAGTGGCGATGCCAGCAGTCATATACAGTCCATCTTCTGTTCTACGCTGCGGGTATGCCCATTGCTCCGCTGCCGGGCCCATCGGCAAGGTGCGTGGTAAAGTTGTCAAATATGACACTCCGGTGCCCCACCTTTTCGAATCACCTAATATTCGTAATGTGTCTGTACGCCAGAAATCCATGGCATCGCGCGGTTTGGTATACTGTACCCCGGTGGTAAATTCGCCATTGCTCATATAACGACAAAAACTGAACAGCGGAACTTCATAGCAGACTGTCATATGTGCCCATATGCATGGTTCCTTGCCTGCCGCCTCAAAAAGCCGCCACAGGCGCATGTTGGCGCGGCGTTGGGCAAGCATGGTAAATCCTACCCGCTTTTTATTCTCACTTCCTTCGTATGGATACGCGGTGGACGCCAGCGAATAAGTATGTCCGACGCTGACATCGTCCCAGTAAATGCCGTCTATCATGCCGCGGCGTAGAAATTCATTAACAGCCCATACCGCATAATCCTCAAACTCCGGCATCCAGGCAATGCGCCCGGTGCCCGCCCATAAATCATGATTCCAGTCCTTAAATGACGGTCCCGGTGTTGGCCATGAAGCGTCAGCATAAAGGATATTTCTACCCCATTTAGCCTTGCTTTGCGTTGCCATGGACGCGGCGTATTCCCAAGATTTTGGTTCCAGACGGAAGGTATCTGTAGGCGCAGCATCTGCCGGGTCTGTTTTCATTTCAAACCCGCCGAACGAATCGCAGGCGCCAAAATTTACTCCGCCGATGCCCATCTGTTTTCGCCAGTCCGGTGGTTCCGGCTTTGCCGGTGTTGGCAATATTACAAAATGGAACCGCCGGCCATCTCCGGTTATTGTCACTGGTTCACGAATAATATTCATGCGGAATATTACTGTGTCATCCTGTCGGATAATCTCCTGTGCTGGTTTCGGTCCGTCTACTGTCCATCCGCGGTCATTTTCAGCCCCAAAATACAAACCTACATCATCACCGCCCAACCATATATGCGGCATAAAATTTGTAACGCCATTGGCACGGGTGAAATACTGATGTGGCTTATCCACACTATTCCAAACACTGCCTTGTTTATCCGGAACCATGCGCGCTATCCATGAATTGCGAAAATCATTGCCACCACCATTGGCCAGTAACTGAAAAGCCGCCGCTTTATTCATTGGAAAATCTATATCCAATTCATCAAGCTTTATTTCTGCTCCTGCAACTGGTTTCAGATTAACATTACAATATATTAAACCATCGAACTCCATCCAGGCATCAATATCAGCAGTCACACCGGCACCAGCAAGTGACGACTGCCAGGCAACACGGTCTGGCGATGTTTCGGTAAATTTAATATCTTTTCCTTCTAACACCGCGGTTCCTACAGTACTGGTGACACGCATTATAATCGGTGATGACAATACCTGCTGTTTCAGCGTTTCAATTTTTGACGGTAATCCGCCATTTCCAATAGAAATAACACGGTCTATAACTTCCACCTGATTGCCGGTCACCTTTACCGGGGTCCATGGTTTTGGTATGGTGCGTTCTTTTCCAAGATTATTACCATACCATGCCGGCTTTTCGCGGGTATAGGAAAGCTTTTCTTCTTTCAGTATTTTTCCTTCATTATCGCGGGAACGCACCGATACCGGATATTTGCCAAACGGAAGCACCTGATTCACATTAAATACCACATTGCCGGTATCATCCAATGCCTGTTTTTCCACCGATAATAACTTTTCGCCTTTTTCGTTTGTCACTTCAATATCTGCACTGGCAGGTTTTACATCATCAACCGGCAAGCAGGCGACTTTAATCTCTAATTTTTCTTTCATACTCCATGAATGCGCGAAATAATCATAATCAACCTTAAATATCGGCAATGGTTTCATCTGTTTTGCCGCATCCGGCAACCATCTGGCGTAGGCATTCCATACTTCTTCATCAGTGAAATCCCATAAATAACTGCTAAATTCATCTATTAAAGTGGGAGTCTGAATGAATGACAGCAACATATTGCCATCGTCTTTACCGCCTGATGTTTCACGCCATTTTTTCAGGACATCGTTATTACGTACAGCAAGTCCAAGATGACGGATAATAGTTTTTGCGCCATTCAGGTATGTTGTACTGGCGCCGTTTTTCACCACAATGACAACATGGGTCCAGGTACCGGGATGAACCGGAACCCATGGCGTGGCAGACGATCCGTCAGCTTTTCGCATATTGGCGGCTTCCCAGGTCCTGCCCAGCACCATATCAATGCTCTTTGGCGCCAGATAAATCGGCGTACCTTTAGGGGCGAGAGAAATCAGACTGGTGTATTTTAAGTCTGTGCCCATAAAATCGCCGACATAAAAATTATGCCAGTCCAACGGACGAAACCAAAACTCAATCGTGCCGTTTTTCTCCGGAATAATATTATAGCTTTTTATGCCGAACGCGCTTTTGCTTATCTGGCTTAAATCCAGCGCCTGCCCTTTCAGGCCGGGTTTAAACAAAGCAGGAAATCCTTTCCCATCAGTGGTTATCGTGGACGGAGGGTCAGGAGTGGTGACATCGTCAAATCCAAAATGCGCCAACATTGCGCCGCGTTTAAAATACGGAGATTGCATCGGTATCTCTTTTCTATCACCGCGCAACTCCTGAACGCCAAGATTCCAGTCATAAAAATAACGTACCCCTGATGACAAACGCACTTCATCAATTACGCCGGTAAAACCCTGACCGGTCTTACCGCCGCCGGCATAAAACAGATTTCCCAACTGACTGGCAACGCCTTTCAGCCAGGCCGGCGCACTAACGCGTACCACCGCGTCATCAACGATTAACTGCAGTGAAGTTTTATCCGCACCGCCATCAAGAGTAAGCGCCAAAAAATGCCATCCATCCGCAATCTTTGCCAATGGCTGCTTCATCCTTTCTGTTCCATTTATGAATACTACTACGTTGTTATCAGCAGATATCTCTATTTTCACCAGCGAATTTCCGTTTTTCGCCGGTAAATCCAATATTGTTCCATTAACTTTCATATTATCCGGCTTAAACCAAAAATCCACAGTAAAGCCATCTTCACCAGCCAGCAATCTTCCCAGTGTTGCCGGACCGGACGCGTTGCCTTTGCCTTTCAGCATCAAACCACTGCCATATTTACCCGCTTTTTCAACAATTTCAGCGTCACCGTTAATCGTAGGTTCCAGAGCATCTTCCTCTATCATTTCTTCTTTGTCATCAAGATTCACATCAACCCTGTTATCATCACCGGCACTGAACTTCCACAAAAACAACGTCTTGGGGTCAAGTTTTGTTGTCTCAATCCACGGGCAGTAATGCGGCGGAGTTTTTCCCTGTGCCCGTGCGGAATCATATGCGGATACCGATACTGCTGATATCAGTAGCATTATTACTGCGGCAAATATCAATCTACAGTTATTTATTCTGTAAACCTGATGATTTTTCATATTGCAATACCTTTATGCCATTTCTTTAAATGCTGAACGAACTATTTCCAGTTCTGAATTGTATCGTGGATGCGGACGAAAATCCGGTGGAGTTCCCCATGCGTATCCAAAGAAATCGCACCCCTTATCATACCATTCGCGCCAACTATTCGGGTCGCATTCGCCTTTTTCCTGGCGTCCGGTAATGGTTGTCATCACCCGTTGATGCGGTTTCTTGATTTCCAATAGCCAGTCAACAACATCACGGCGGGAACATTCCGCAAACAGTCCATCGCTTTCATTAAGCATAGGGTGGTTAACCCATATCTCTTCTGCCGGCGCCCAATATGGCACATTGAATAGTATCTTTGTATTCGGACTGGTTTCACGCACTGCGTCACGAAGACGGTAAAATTGTTCTGCCAATATAACACGTTTATATTGCATATGTTCAGTGGGTAATATTTCCCCGGATGTTGCCGGCATATCACGGCCAATAATTCTCTTAAATGGTTCTTTCGCGTAATCTGCCGGCATAACCGGGTCATCATTAGGCGTTAATCCGCCATACCCAAACCAGTCAAACAAAAGCCAGTCGACCGGATACATCGATAAAAACTCGCGAACACGCGCGCAAAGAAGGTCAGTCCATGCTGATTCCGGCGCCAAAAATCCATAAGGAAATGGAATGGAACCGGGACTGTTTGTCCATTCACGACTGCCGGGAACAACCCAATGTCCGCAATGATTGCTCATTACCAAATCAGCACCGACACAAAAATATGACCACACCGGCACACCGGCATTTCGCGCCAGACAATAAAGAGATGGAAATAGCTGCTGCCCCGGTCCTGGCGCTACCGGCCCAAGTTTTGACGGGTAAAGCGCGGTGCCGCCAAATAAATACGCCTGGCAATACATGACATTCGTCCCGATATCCATGTGCCATTTAAAATATTCCTCCGGGTCTACAAATGCCCATTCGTGCGGAGCAGACGGACCACGAGAAGTCCAGTTCAGATCGCAATGCATTAATTTTACAGGTTTATAATCGTTCACAATTATTTCCTTTGACACTTATGGTTTAACTTCAACCTTTACCTGGATGTCAATATAATATAAATTGATCAGTGGTTCATTTTCTTTACCGGCAGAGCAAGTTCCCTTATTAACAGCCTGAGTAATTATCCTGATAATCGCTTTATACATCCCCGGTTTATCGTTGCCTATGAAACGAACCGCGAAATCTTCAAATTCAGGATTTTCGCCACCTTCCAAACCAGGATTGCCATCCGCTCCGGTCAATTTGACCATATGAACGCCTTTATCAAACTCAAAAGAACCTGCATCAGTTCCTTTTATCATAATTCCAACATTATCATTGACCTGCAAATATGGTTTGTCCGCGGGGGCAGTTATATTTGCCGCGCCATATAGAACAGAGCACCAGGTTACATCGCCAATTTTCGCAACTGATTTCTGTGAATTGGAAATCTTCCTTTTTAAAGAGAAATCAGACACCTGTCCGGGTTTAACAACGCCAAGGTCAATCGCGGTAATATCTGATACTGATAATTCTGGACGGATAAACTCCACAGGAGAGATATTTTTAACATCTCCTCCCCCATACATCCGTATAGCAAGGGTTTTGTCCCACGCCAATGCCATTGATAAGTTTCTCACCCCGGCGATGGTAAAACGCTGCAATTCATCATTTGTCAACGCGACCGCGCCGCTTTCCCGGAAAAATCCGGAACTTCGCGTGCCGCCACTGGTCATAAAACATGTAAGTGTCGAACTTTTTTTATCTGCTCTTGCCGCGTCAAAACTAAGGCTGTATACCGTACCCGGACGTGGGTTAACCGCGCCTGTTGCCGATGCGTTCCATTTTTGGTCCCAACTACCCAACTGCTGGAATATTTCACCTTTCCCACCGTTAATGCTCTGTTCTGCCGACATCGGTATGCTGAATTGCGAAGAGCTTTCAAAAGGAGCAATTACTCCTTTTGTTAATATGAATGCCAGAGGAGTATCCAACGGCAAATTTGCGGCATTTCCGTCATTGATTGTTATCTGTGAATTATTCGCTGATGCTATCCGCAACACTGGTTTAGCAGATGTAAAGCCAACCGGGACAGTGTCGCCAGCATATTTTTTTCCTTCATCTGATGATAATTTAGCAAGAGTTAAAGTGACGATATTGTCTGTTACTGTAATATTTTTCAGACAAATTCCCACGGGAAGACTACGCACACGCAAACGCTTGTCTGCGTCAACATTTGGCATCAGCACATATCCGCCGTTATCGCTGTCCAGACCTATCCAAGTCCCGTCATCAGCACGTCCTATCCACCCGACAACATCACCATCTATAGTTTTCAAAGTATTATTTTTCCAGGCGCGTGCAGAATGAATAATCTTCCCTTTCAGCGTGCGCTCAACTAATCTTGAACCATAATCAGTTTCTTCATAAACAAATACTGTGCCGTCTGCCGCTTTCAGGTAACTCATCACGCCTTCTTCCCATTTTATCGGGAAAAAGGGCCGTAAACCGCGATTGGAATAAAGTTGTATTTTCGAGTACCAATGTTTGCGCTCAGGAGTATCCAGTTTATTTGCCGGACTATCATTCTGAAACGGCCATTCTGTGGTGGCAATAGTGCCAATTCGTTCTGAAATTTCCTCTGCCAGATGATAATAGCGCGCGCCGCCTGCCGCGCCGGTATTTACCCTTTGCGAAATCTGCAATGATGTATCGCGGAAAAGATAACCTACTATCGGGTGGGTATTAGTGGCTTTATACTTTTCCCATCCTTTTGACCATTCCAAATCAAATAATAAGCCATGATCGGCACACCCACCCATTACTGCCAGTTCAGTGAGGTTTTCTATACCTATAAATTGTTCTTTTTTCAAAGCGCGAGCAGCGCGGAAAAATTTTAACACACCTTCATAACTGCTCATACCATCTACCGCGCGGCCACGACCGTCAAGCAAAGTCTGGTGCATGGTATCCATATATATACTCATATCCATATTGTCAAAAATATGTTTATAAGTGCGCAGCATATGCTCGCGATACGGCGTATACGCCAGGGTGTTGCCGGTATGCTGCACCGGTTCCTGACTGACAGGACAGGTGCTGGGTAACGCGGCATAACCTTTCACAATTTCCGCAATTTCCGGGTCAATCACCTGTTTCCAACTACCCCAGTTATAATGTGGGTTAGTATAGCCAGACACGCGGAAACCGGCTTCTATCGCTTTGTTTATATCTGCCTTTGTCTGATCGGAAAAATTATTATCCCAATAATAAGCGTCTTGTGTAATCGCGTCTCTGGTATTTGACAATGTACGCCATGATTGCGGCAACCATATTAATATGCGTTTTCGCACTTCCGGCGGAAATGCCGCTTTATATGAATTCAGCCATGTTGTACCCGGGCCATTTGCAAATATAATCAATGAAATATCATTACGCCATGACGCGCGGGCATCCACCATACCGCGGCGTTTCAATGACTCCGCGAACGGAGTCGCCGCGGCAGTCCAGCCACCGTCAAAAACATTAACATGCCATGTTACGGAATCAGCCTGATGATTATTGTCAAACGGCGGCATTTCATAAGTCGCGTAGGCATTGCCTTTACCTGATTCTATCAAATATTTTGACCGTGGCACATCATCATCCGCCCAAACGGCAAAACTTGCCGCAGGATCAGCAACAGAAGCCTGTACCGTAACCGCCGCCGGCCATAACCCGCCTTTTAATCCCATTCGCTTGCCATGGTTAAGATTTGACCATTCAAGTATACTGGTAGACCGTTTATTAGTTTTTAAATCAATATACTGTTTCAGTCCGGAACTGACAGTGGTGTAATTATACGATTGGGTCATAAGTCCTGAATAGGCGAATGACGAACCTATCACCAACTTGGATGGACTTGTTCCGGATGTTTTAACTAATATATCGCCGCTTTTAGTATCAACCGCCACAGTAACTATTAATTCCGCGTCATCATAAAACTGGCGGGTAGTACCCTGTTGCGCCGCCAATCCCTTAAATGATACCGTCACCGAATTTCGGTCTGATTCTTTTATTGTAACAACAGATTTTTTATCACCGTCATTAACCGGGTAAATCCAGTAAGGTTCTGTCTTTGGTTTGTCTGCGACGTAAAGCGCGGTACGGAATCCTGTCGGAATATTCGGGTCAAGTGAGTTATCTATCATCACCCGGTTCTTCAGTTTATTTTGCAGATAAACCAGCAATCCCATTTCAAAACGGGCTTTATAACGGTTCGTTTCAACACTGATACTGCCGGTATCTTTATCAGCAATAACTGGATCCACCGCCAGAATTCCGCTGGTTGTCAACGCTAAAAGCATGACTACTAATACGAACTTCGGTAACAGATTATTTAACATAATTAACCTCACATCTAATATTTAGACACTATAAATGACGACTGACGCCATATTTTTATCACTTAATAAATTTATTTTTTCTCAATAATCAACAATCGATAGTTATGACGAGGCACAAATACTTTTATGGTATTTTCATGCAATTCAGGTGCCGGCACATCATCACCATTCCACGTTATTATATTAACATTTTTCTTTCGTTGTTCTTTAAATGGTTTTGGCGTCAAGTCAGGTTTAATGGGTGCAGGCTTACCAGCTTTTTCTGATGCTGCAAGCTGGATATCATAATTTTTTGATATGGTTGCAATACGCTTAGTTTCATTTGCTTCCCATGTAGTTCGCTCGATATTAATTTCATCATCGGTTTTGTCAACCTGTATATTATCAGTACGTTTCATTCCTTTTTCGGTGTCAGATACAGTAATAACGGCATCTTTCCATCCAAGTTTTGCTGCAGCAATATTTACTACAGCATCCTGTTGTTCACCAAAATTAGCAACAATTAAAAGCATTTTATCAGGTTTAAGCCATGCAGCCAGTTTAATATCTTTTGAATCAGCAGATATTCCTGATTTTTCCCAATAAGGCAGGAACTTCACATTTTCATCACCGATACCAAATTTTTTGCGAATGCCAGTCAGCATACGCGCATGGCCATTTTCATTACCAGTAGGCAAGGCGTCATGCAGCATGACTGTGGCGAAATATGCCCGCATACCTAAATGCATAGCAATAGGATTCCAATCACCCTGATATTCGTGCATAAAATTAACCGCAACACCCCATTGCGAAGGATAATCAACACGCATTCTTTCCAAGGACCAAAAGTCCATGAAGTCTTTCTTCATTTCCGGATATATAACATGATGTTCTCCGTCATAAGATACATCGGCGACACCGACCCATGGAATTACCATTGAGTTAGTCATGTGCAGCACTAATCGGCTTTCCGGACGCTGCTCCAGAAAAGCAGCACGACTACGTAAAAAATAATCACGGGTATCAAACATTTGGAATGTCGGTTGAATACGACCATCCGGTAGTTTATAACCACATCCATGTTCGATATTATCACAGGCTATCGGACGCATATTATCAATATAATACCCGTCTATACCGCAGGTTTCCGCCCATTTGCTCCAGTTGTGAATCATATAGTCATTAAATGAACCGCGATAACATAACGCATCATCCACAGTAGTTTTCCATTGTTCCGCAAATATATTCATTTCCGGCACCAGATAACCTGGGAGAGAAGTGTGGATAAAATATGGCACAGCAGGTTTTCCGGCTTTATGTTGTTCATCAACAATCTTTTTAGCAGTATCTATATACCCTGGCAGGACAAATGGTGTTGACGCAAAAATCAGATTCTGACTATGGGCATACTGTTTAAAAGTATCTCCGCACCACCAGTTATCTTCTCGCCATCCCTTATGCATCTGTTTAACCGGCGATGCCTGCAACCCGAATGTAATCGTACGTGGCTGATCAATAACAGCGTCATTGCTGATAATGTTAAAAACCAGATCTACCTGACCTTTCACATTACGTTGTATTTCAATAGCCGGCACTTTGTCATTTGGTATCCACCCCTGATCGCTGTCTGCAAACCAGCAAAGACCACCCTTTGGTGAACCCAGCCAAATATATGGTATAAATGAGCCGGATTTCATCGTTTTATCGCCGACCTGATAACAATCCCATACCCGTCCTTTGCCAGCAGGAGTAAATCCATAGAAAAAACCACTGCGTATTTCAGCAGTAACAGCATGAATATATTCAGACATCGCTTCAGTGTATGGCAATACAATTTTCATATTCTTAATAGAAGTAGGTTTAACAGGGGTTAATGTCATTCTTACTTTATACATGCCATCAAACTCTACTTTAACTTCACTGCTGATATCAATATCGCCTATTTTACTGTCAATCACAACCATTTTCCGATAATCCCGGTCGAATATTGTTTTACTTCTAACGCCGGAAGCAATCATTCCTTTGCCATTTGCGCCTGTCATGGTTAATTTACCGGGTGCTGCTAATATCTTATTACCCTGAGTACTGACTTTTACCGGCAAACCTGCTGGGCCAAACTCCATTTCTCTTCCCCAAACTCCAAATGTTGATTTATTTAAAGTCACAGGAGTCCATGGTGAAATTACTTTTTCAATATTACCGCGTTTCGTATTCCACCATTCATATTTAGCCGCTAAATCTTCCTTCGTAAAGGCGCTGTCTTTACTAACCAGAACATTTCCGGCAGCATCTTTACATTCAATACTGACTGTATATTTTCCCATTGCCAATTTATCAAAATGCAATATATCTTTAGCGTAAGCAAACTCATCTAACCTGGTAGTGCTGCGTATTATTTCTTTACCATTAGCGTCATTAACTATAATGGTAATATCCCTGATATTTTTTCGATTATCATAATTAATAAAATCTCCAAATACACGCGCGTAATCTTTTTCCGGATTAAATGTTATCCCCAAATCAACCCGGTCACCGGAGTCATTAATGACATCTTTAGGAATAGCGGAAAACATACGTAAAGCAGACCAGTCCAACAATATATTTCCATCTTCCCCTGTTAAGGTGATACGAACTTTTCCGGGACCAGTTTTGTCAATTTCAGGTAAATTAATAATTTCTGATAACATACCTTTTTTTATATCAGCATCGCCTTGCTTGTTAACATCATTCGACATGAATTGCCAGTGAACTTTACAATCAGTCTGACCTTTTGCCTTCATAACTAATCCGATATTCCCGGATACCGCACTTCCAACATTCAGCAAATGCAACGCAGGAGCACTTTTTGACATAATGAATTCAGAATGTGTATCTATTACTGAAAAAGATGATGTTCCTTCAAATGAGTTTTGTTCCCATGGACGCTTGTAATTTTTGGCTATAAGCGTTCTGAAATGCATGCCGTCATAAAATGGTTTTTTCGTTGTACCCAGACTGGACCGCGGAATTATAATCTCCATTTCCCATTCATTTTTATCAGTAATTCGGTTTTTTGGTTCCCAATTAGTGTCATAACTGCTGGTGCGTGAATTACCCACAGCAGGTTGATGCAACGCATCATAACGCGCACCGGAAAAGTTGCTGAGAAATTGGGTCGAACAGTGCTGCTGTCCGGTCATTGGGTCAGCAGCATCTACAGATACCCATATTTCATAGCAATCATCATAGATTATATCAAGATCACGGTCACGATTGCGGTATTTTTGAATTGGACGTTCACCAGGACGCAACGGGTCGCGCATAGCAACATAAATATTTTCTTCATCCCACATCATCCAGTAACGTGTTTGACGAGAACTAATCTGTTTATTTGTAGTTTGCAATGCTGATTGACTGAAAGCCCCCTGCCATTCAGCATCATCAACTTTACCATCAATAACCGGTTTTACCCAGGCATATGGAACTGTTGCCGAAGGATGTCTGTATTCAGATACATTCTGGGCAAAAACAGCACCGGCATTTAATACGCATAATGCCAGCAGGAAACTTTTTAAAAAGTATTTTTTCATAACATCACCATAAAAATATTTTGGGTTTAAAAATTTATTTTACTAAAGCAGTGCCCGCATTCACTTTCCACTCAATATTACAGTTGGCCGCGCCGGATGACGTAAAACTGAGCAGCGATAATTCACCGGATTTCATAGCTATTTCAATGCAGTTTTCAACCGGTATCACTACTTTACCATTAAGACGCCACGTGCCGACAATAGTTTTTCCTGTCGGCGCTGATATTTTTAATACCCCGTCATTATCAGGAATTTTTATCGGAATGAAATTCTGGATTTCATATGCTGTCGGTATGCCGATTCCCGTGCGTGCCGGACACATTGAAATAGCTTTGTCTTTTTGAGTGATATCTTTGGCAAACGCCGCGGGATTAAAGAAATCGCGCTTTGTATCAGCGTTAACAACACGGTTTAATATGTCATTAGAAGGTAAATCCTTAATTCCTGACGCCGGCGACTTAAACAATACTGCAACAAATGAGGTGGTTTCTGCCGGTATTTTCCACTGTTTGCCGGATTTTAATGGTTTAACAGCGGTGCCATCCACCCAAACAGTAATCGGTTCAGCAGGAGCGGACAACATAACAGTAATCTTTTTCTTTTCACTGCCGGTCATATTCTCCATCTGCATCCACGCCAAACTATCATTTGAATAACCGTCTTTTACATAAACTTTTGCATTATCAGGAAATGAGAAAGTTGCCGCCGGTCGGGATATCGCGCCATTAACACTGTAGATAATTTTCGGGTTCAATCCGATCGGACCATTTTTATCATAACACGGCCAACCGATAATCGCTCCTTCTACCGATGCTTTTTCCGCGTTTTGAATACGTGCGTAATGCAGAATACGCTTGTTTTTCTGGTATTCCACAAATGCTGAACCATAAGCAGTTTCTTCATATCGGAAATCCTCGCCTTTCGCTCCTTTGAAATACGACAATACTTTTCTGTCCCAATCTTCGGGGAAATCCGCGCGCAGACCGTTGCGAACGAATAACATGATGCGTTCGCGGTCTATCCATATATCATTCACCCAGTTATCAAATGGAACTTTCATTGCCGACATATATTCCCACATGCTATTGCCGGGGATATCGCCGCGCCGTTCCATCTGATCCATCCCATGGTGAAAACGAACCGGACCAGCCCAAAAGTGCGATACATGAGGGAAACCATAAATGGCGCCATTTGGATAATGCAGAGCGTTTGATACCGGTGACGCTTTTTTAATCCGTTGCCAGTTCATACTGCCTTCCGGCCCTATCTGTTTTTTAGTTTCATACCCCGGGGTACCCCACAGAATGCCGCATCCCAACCCGAGTGACGCGCCAACGCTGTTCACCTCGGTTAGATGCTCGGTGCCATGGATAGAACCGGGATTTTCAGTTGCTGCCTTGTAGAAATAATCCGCCATTCCCTGGGTGGATGTCATTCCACCTGGTGCGGACGCGCCGCGAACATCAATTGGACACATATATGACTGGTCATGATAAATACCGTTTATGCCGTAATCCTGAATATATTCTTTTACCCAGTCAAGAAACCATCGTTGCCATTGTGGGTGTCCTAAGTTATGTTGGTCATGATATGGTTCAACAGTATCTAAATCAGCGCGAAAAGGTGATCGGGTATTGGCGGTTTTTGAATATTCCAATGCTTTTTGTTCACGATCCGTTTTAGGGTCCGGTCCCCACATAATCATTGGCTGCAGATATACCATCAACTTATTGTTCTTTTCGTTATATTTTTTCACATCTTCACGAAAACCGGGGTATGGAGTATTGTTAGTGTGATTCCTGTCAAAACCAGCTACTCTAACATCGGCAGCCCATGTTAATACTCTTTCCAAATCTTTGGGTTCAAAAAATTTATTCAGAAAGTTAAAGGAATTAATCGGGTCAGTGTGCTGCATGCCGTAACTCATATAACTGATATTTTTTACCCAGTCTGGTCGGGGAGCAATTTTAACGTTTTTCTGCCGCCAATCACGGAACCTTGCTGCCGCCTGCGACCAACTTTTACTGAATGCCTGCAAACGCCATGTCATAGGTTTCGAACTTTTCAATTCATTAAATGGCGGAATATTCAATGCCTGTACGGAAAGACTTAATCCCTGTTCATCAATCATATAGAACAAGTTTTTATATGTTTTCAAATCTTTATCCTGACACCATAACCCTACCGCGCCGGTTTTTTGACCGTTTAATGCCAGAAATGAATAATCCCAGAAATTTCCCCATTGATTAATCCATAATACTGGCTGCATATTCCTGTCCAGACGCACACCTTCAAATATCGGCGCTTCCACTGTTACATCTTTTGCCAAAGCAGAAACTGTAAAACCGCACCCATAAACACCACCACGGGGAGTATCCGCAGATGGGGTTATCAGCAAATCACCGGTTTCAGCATCTATCGCTAATTCGATGGCATAAATTTCGTCAATAAATTTATCTTTGCCATTAGTTAACCCTGTATATGTTAATACGGCGGAATTATCATTATTGTTCTTAAATGTGCATTTACTTGTTGCATCAGGATAATGTTGATTGGGCCAAGTATTTTTATTTGATTGTTCCCACCACGGCCATTCCATCAATTTTTTCGCAGATTCACGTTCATTGTCACTGTTTTGTGTACCTAATCCTGTCGGCAAATGCAGTTTCAACTCATCAATTTTCGCGGATTTGCTGATGTATTCTTCCTTCGTGAATTTATTAACAAAACTCACTAACACACCATCACGAATCTCCGCGCTATAATTTTTCGTATCAATTTTAGCGCCGCGGATTGTACCTTGAATGCCGGTACTAAACACAGGAATGCCAGCAACAATAATCAGCAAGATTAACAACACCAGTGAGTTGAATGGGGAGAATGCAAAATAGTTTTTCATCTCTTTATCCTTTTTTGTAAATAAATTGTCAGGATATTCAGCTGTGTTTCTGCTATAACTGGATAAACACAGGTGATTACTACCCGGAAAACTTAAAAAACTAATATTCTGACTACTCATGCTTTTATAAAACCATATTTTTAATGGTTCAAACTAAAATTTTTAATATAAATCAGGAATTGACACCTGATGATGAAGCCAGGAATGTGTCTGTCCCAGCGTGAAATAACAATGTTTTGCAATTTCCTTTAATTACAATTGATATTCGGCATTCTATTCCAATAACCATGGCTTACGAATTCTGAATGGGGTTTTAAATTTATCTGTTAATTTATTCTGTTGTTCCAGATGCACCATACAGGTACGCATGCAAGCGGCACCACAGACGGCGGTAGTGTAATGGTATAACCGGTTTCCCTCAGAACTGGGACGAAATGTCTGTTCTATCTGCCATGTTACACTACGACGAAATGCGTCGTCTTCCGGTGAGTCTCCCGCCTGCATAGCCTGTTCAATTAATTTGCGGGTATTAGGGTTTTGGTTATCCATTTCTTTATCTAAAAAAGGATTTTTCTCAGGAGACGCCGCCTGAAACCCAATCATACATCTGGTTTCTTTTAATTTCCCCCAACTTAATTGTTTACCAGCTACTATGACTTCTTCTTTATCATTTTTATCTATTGGAATAGCTTTTGCAGGGCATTCACGTGCGCAACGCATACAACCATCACATAACCCACCCGCAAATATTGGATCTGGTTCCAACTCTGCATCTGTAAATATAAACGCCAGTCGCTGGCGCGGTCCCAATTTGGGTGATAAAAATATTTTGCTCCATCCTATCTCACCCAATCCGCAAATCACCCCGGCAATACGAACATGAATAAGGATATCTGGTTTAGGGTATCCCGGTCTTACCGGACGACCGGATGGTCCCCATGTTTGCCTTTCTCCCTGACCATATAAAACTGCATCATGCCCATTATCTTCAATAAAAGACCCCAATTCACGCAATGTAATCGGGATTTGAACATTATTGGTATTTGCGTAACCCATAGCGCCATACATGCCAAAATTAGTGCCTTCTTCCGGCCCACGCATTACCCCGCGATGTATGCGAAAACCTAAACCTATGATCGATTTCGCTTCTGGAAATATAAAGCGTGGGTCACGTTCCGGTGGTGCACCTTCAAAACGATCCATTGAACCTATACCCACCAGGTCTGCACCCATAGCAAGTCCGGCTTTTTTAATTATTTCGCTGGTTAACATAATTTATCTCCATTATTGATGCTGATGTTATCAATTATTCTATATTCGCCAACAGGAATCCCATCATATTCTTTATCGCTGAAATTTACCACAACAACAGTGCCATTACTATATAATGTTCTACTTACCCCCGGTGTCGGTTCCCAACGCCCATCAATGTCATACATTAACAATTTATTCATGTAACCATCATTACCGAAACAGAAGTTATATGCCTTTTGTAATGCTTCTGCTTTCAATTGATATGCTGGTATACCAAAAGCCGGACTGGGACGCATACATACTTCAAATTGTGGTGTTAATCCCAAATCAAGCATCTCTGTTAATCGGTGTGAATCAGCAGAACCTATTGATTCTCCACAATTATGACTGCCATGTAAAGCAATACCTAACATAGGTACTGACTGGTCAAGAAAATAGCTGCCGATAGGGCAATTCCGCAAATATGCACCAGGATTACTGAAAGAATGAAAAAATCCATCCATAACACTGAAATATTGTCCAAATGGCATTTCTGTAGATAATGATCCCATTGTGTTAATGGCCACACGGCATTCTTCACGAATTAGATTAATATATTCACCACGATTTTTAACCGGATGCAAAGGTGAATGACAGCACATGAAACCACCAATGGCATCGTAATGATGATGACCATGTAATCCCATATTTTCCAATGCCGGCAAGTCGCGTTTCACATGCTTATTCAGCGATATTTCCGGGCATACACGGTGTGCTTGTCCCCCACTCCAAATAATACTTTCCCAATACTCACCGGTGCTGTGCTGTACTAAATCATCAATGCTAAATTCATCACTGCAGGGATACGCGGCATTATGGCTGGTATGAACCCCAAGCATGATATTGTTTTCACTACACCATACTATAAGTTCTTTCATCTTTTCGTCACCGCCAACTCTTTCATCAACCGGCAAATAGGTAGGACATTTCCCATCATGGCCATCTTGCCCCCACCCAACCAAAATAATAGTAAGCTTTTGCATACCACGTGACAGGCATTCAATTAATATTTCACGTGCTTCATCACATGTACAGGTACAATGGTATGTACCCTTTCCTTCCGGATGAGGATCTTTATAAGCCATAAAAATTTTCAGAAAAAATCTACCAGCGTAATCAATTGCTTCCGGTCGGGTAATAGCTTTTTCTGCCCAATTTTGCACACCACGCAAATCCCGCAAAAACTGCCGATACTTAAATCCAACATAAGCATAACCTTCTCCCTGTGGACAATCTGGCTCAGCAAAACTATATTGAATCCGTCTTGGTCCTGCAATTAAATCATTTTGTTGTTCCCAACGCCATACTAAATATGAATGAACACTATTTGACTGAGATGATTCCCAATGGCGACGGCATACCAGTTGCGCGTCTTCATCACCTTCAGTAATTAATCCACAAAGAGTTCCCTGACTACGTGTAATACCGAATACCGGCGCATTGCAAACATTTTCCCACTGGTCATTTGAACTATATATGGTTTGCCACACCTCACGCGGATACGTTTTATCAAAAAACGTACGGCAACCATACCAATTAGGCAAAGTAAGGTAACCCGTTTCACCAGTACTTGCCGCACCAAATTGTGGCAGTATCTCTAACCCCAATAAGCGATATAAACGGGGAAGTTTTTCTTGTATGCTATCAGGTGCTAATGAAATACTAAAACCATCACCATCCGCATTTATTTCTATTATTAAATCAATAGAAATATAAATTGTGTCACACACTATCTTTAATATTGCCGTTCTGTCATCTATTTTGCGGATATCAAGAGTGCTACAGGTACTTAACGACAATGTACCCATAGTACCGAAAGAGTTTGCGTCATTCCATGGTACAAGCACTTTTTGTATCCGTGGGTGCTGACGATCATAATAATGTATGACACATAACGATGGCGCTTGCCAAATATTATTATCATTCATCTTAAAAGTTAACGCACCATTAGAATCTATAGTCAGGGCAGATAATCCTGCTTTAAATTTTACAAATTTAGCATCATCAGGCATTAAAGTTTCCTTTATAATATCACCATAACCAATAATATTATATATAGTCCGGCATGTAAAGATATTTCTTATTTTATATTTATTACAATAAAAGCAACATAGATAATTCTTCAGAAATATGGATATTTATTCAGAAAGAATAGGAAATGGAATTGTGAGTAGGGAATAGGTGTTAGTCAGTTAGCGATCAAACTCGAACAAAAAAGTCAGTATTAATAGTAGGGTATATTTTTTTTGTGTCGCTACTCTGTAGATTTAATTTTTAAACTTATCACAATCTATTATAATAGAACTTTCTATTCAAAAGATAACTCTGTTTAATAATGGTCGTCACTTCGACCGGTTCAGCGACCGGTCACTTAACCTGTCGAAGTGACCTTAAGCGAAATTTCTGTAAGAAATAACCAGGCTAATACAAAATATAAAATTTCACATTTGTCACCCGTGTCCGCGCGTATCCCCAGTTAACACCGGGACCGCTGTGATACGTCGCGAAACGAGTCTGTCCGCCCCATGTGCTTTTATCTGTAGACAGAATTGTATATGACATCGTATTTATCAGGGTAGTATTATTATAAAGTAAGTATTCGGTAAACCCCATCCCTCTAATTCATTTATGCCAATCATTTAATTGGCGGTTGGCGGTAGTTTCCATGTAGCAAGGTCTTCTTTGCTTGCTTTCCATGGCAAGAAACGACTTATATCAGTTGGAGGTTTACCGCCATTTTCGGCACAAGCATTCAAGTATGCTCGCAAGTAGGTGAGTGGATTCAGATCATTTTTTGCCGCTGTCATTAATACAGAGTAAGCACATTCTGCCAGTATTCCACTTTTTAACGAACCGCTACCGTAGAAGTTTTTCCGTCCTACTACGGCTTTACGCAATAAACGTTCTGCTTCGTTATTATCAAGTGGTATAGCGGGATTATCAAGAAACAGTGTCAAACCGTCCCAATGCCGTGCCAAGCTTTTAAGCACCTTGCGTGCATCCTGAGTTCCGCAAATTAGTGACCCAAAACTTGTTTTATTATATTATCAGCTTCAGTTGATAATTCTGATTCTATCTGCATTTTTATATTATTGATAGTCATTTCACCTTGGCCAACTTTTCCGAGTACTTCAATAGCCTTTGATAATGATATTCCTGTTGGTTTTAATATCTTTTCAGTTTCTTTCATAACTAATAGGCTGCAGAAACAAATTAGCAGATGACCTTTTATTCTGGCTATTTTACGATGGAATATCGGTCTGCCACGTAAATCACTTTTTGACATTCTAAAAGCTTTCTCAACATTCCAGAGATTATTATACTGTTCAATTATTTCTGTAGGTTTTATCGTCAATTTCAGATTAGTCCAATATCCTTTTAAGCCATCATGACGTTTATCCTGGTCTATTTTATCCTGATCTATGCCCGCTATAGTTCCCTTTTGTTCAATGATTAAATATTTACTTTTTCTCACTACTTCTTGTTTAGCTGCAATTTTTGCTTTCAAACTTTTAATTAACCTATATCGATTGTAA
>JBIJDE010000159.1:0-9589 GCA_044344305.1 Armatimonadota bacterium | reverse complement strand
ACGAAAACTACTAATGCCATTAAATGATATATTCAAATTTTTAGTTGTTTTAATCCAATAACCTTGAAACGGTTGTATACAAGTATTATATAGCTCTTCTTCATTTATAGCTTTAAAAATATATGTTCTACTATCAGAATCAAAACTATATATTGCATTAAGAATCAAATTGTTATCGATTGCATTTTTAATTGAATATGATGAACCATTATCATTTATTTTACAATCACCTAACCTAATACCATAAATAAAAGGTGAACTAATGAGATTCCAACCTTGGGATAATGGAAATGAATAATCATTATTTGCATCATAAGCAGAAGCACCTTCCAGTGGGATCGATATTTGACTTGAAGCTATCATCCAATATCCAGAACCTGCCTTTATACTAAAATCTTGTTCATTAGATTTTACATATAATGAATTTTCATATTTTGCAATAGGCACAGAATTACCTAATACAACAGAGGATAAAGGATTTTGGAATTGATAAGGGAAACCGACCAGATGTAACCCTTGCTTCATGTTCATTACAGTTGAAGCTGGAACATTAATATAGAAAATTAAATTAGAGGATAATCCTGAAGAAAAATTAGCATTAATTATAACTTTAATCAAACCAGATACTGTTCCATCTACTTTTAGCTTCCAAGTATAATTTTGAGCATTAGTGTTAATTTCCAAATCCCTTTCACCATTAATTAAAACATTATTAATTGACGAACTTGTACCATTCAGTAAAACTAATCCTTTATCAGGAGTTATAGTTATGGATGCCATAGAATCTGAAATAGATGCATTGGTTAATATTACAGATACAGGGATGTCTTCCGTTGCCGTTTTAAGATTTTCAATCTTTTTTATAGTAATGGCGTTTGTATTAATAGTACCATAAGAATCTTTTGTTGCGATTGATGAATCTGTACCCATCAACAGATTTCCGCAATAAACTTTAGTCATTCCATTGTTAATAGCTGTTGAATTGTAATAAAGTCCAACTCCAGAGTCTGACCCTAAAATAGTACCATTTGTCATTTTATCAGAAGTTATATTATTATTTAGCCATGAATTAGATACTAATCTTGCCATGTCACCGAAAATCAATCTATTCGGTTTAACAATATTTTTATCATTATTTGAAAAAGTAAAATCTTGATTCAGTTTCCAAAACGGTTTTGTTGTATATATTGTGCCTTCATTAGGATAAATTATATGCCAACCTGAAGGAATTGAAGAATCAGTAAGTTCTGTTTCTGTCGAAATTAATTCACCTGATGACAAAATGAACGGTTTTTCCGAACTTCTATCTGCCGTTAAAACATTATTATTAATTGGAAACTTTACATTTTCGATTACTCGTAATGCTGTATTAATTTGTGAGCCTGAGTTATTAGTTATTGTATATTTCCATTGAAGATGATTTCGAACTGACCTTACTATAAAATCAACAGTTATTTTATAGTTATTATTAGAAACATAATCCCATTTAAAATGACCTTGCTTTATACCTGTTGCCGTATCAGTTTCCACTTGAGGAATTAACGAAAATGTTCCACCTTGACCTATTTGTATTTCTTGATTAATTTCACGAATATACAAGAATGCACGAACACCTTCAATCGCCTGAATATTATCATCACTCACATTATCAAGAGATCCTGTTGTTGAACCCCATAACCACATACCAGCATCTGAAGATGTATCATATTTCATTGATGTCTGAGCATATCCATTTTTCCATGTCTGATAACCCGTTGGAGAATCTTTTATATCGCCAGTGTCAAGAATGTCACTACTTGCACGAGAATAAGCAACTTCATTCTGGAAAAAAGCTTTATTGGCATTAGCAACCATAGATACTAACACTGCAATTAATAACATACCATATTTTATCAGTCTCATCGACATCTGTAATTCCTTATTTATTAATTATTGTAACAGCTTTTAAAACTCGACCATCGGTAGAGTTCAGTTTAACTGTAAATTGATATGTTCCAGATGGTACTGATTTACCATTAAAATCTTTACCATCCCAACTGTAGTCAGCAACTTGAGCAGAAACAACATTGATTCTGTCAGAAAATACTAAACGTCCTGAAATATTACGGATTTCTAAACTACATAATCCATCTTGATTAGATGTCCACGATATTTTAGTTGTGTTATCTCTTTTTGATAGTTCTTGATGAAGGTTCTGAATACCTAAATTAAGGGAACGTTTTTTAATAATAATTTTAAAATCCCTTTCGCTTGCTTCAGGTAGGAAAAAACTATATGAAGGAGAGTTTCGTAGATTCAATTTAACTCCAGAAACTAAATCTTGTAATATTACATCATATTTACCAGGGATATTAATTAAATCAGAAGTTGATACTATATTGTTACCAGCAACTGTTCTAACTTTGAAATCCCAATATTTTTCATCATTAAAAGTAGCTTTAAAATCACCCATCAATTCTACTGATGAAGATCTATTAACTATAGATACACCAAGAGGTGATACCGGTGGTGCCGATATATCAATATTTCGGTCATAACTATCAGATGCGAAACTTGACACACCTATTGCATAATGAGCAGTTCCCCCATTATCTTCATTTCTAACATTAATCTTGAAATCCCAGTTGTTTAAATCACTTTTATTACTTTTTTGAACAATTGCGTTGCGATTAACAGGTGTAACTATCAACCTTACACTTTGATTTTTTACTTCTACCCAATAAGCAGACCAAGGTTGCAATGTTACTGATTTAAAATCAAATGCTTCATAACCTGATCCATTGAATGAGTATACATAAGTACTTACATAGCCACGTGTTACAGCATTTGCAAATGTATACTTAACGCCAGATAACTCAATCATACAATTTGACAATGAAACAGGCTGAACGAATGGATTTCCAACCATATTAAATCCAGGCTCCAATCTTATGTTAATAGAAACATCATTTGTTAGAGTATCTCCATAGAGATTTAATATTGTATTTGAAGACAACTTTGTCCAAAATCCCATACCTGCAGGAGCTTTTAAAGTACCGTCACTTGTTTTACCTGAATATGTCGCAGCAATTGTTGAACTTTCATTAAAGTCAAAACTTGGATACCATACATATCGTTTTGTAATTGGATCGTATCTACAAAGTTTATCATTTAATAATACACCGGAAAACACGGACGAAGCACTACCAACATTTACTAAAGGAATAGACATCATTCTAATTCCTGAAGAAATCTGTTTTTGTATTATAGTAAAGCTGTAACGTATAGTAACAATATCACCGGTTATTCGATCAGTACCGGAAATAGAATACAAATGGGTTCCTATTGATAATTGCGAAGATGGTTTCCCTGAAATTATATTATCTGATATAGAAGATAGTAACAATGAACCATCTAAATATATTGATGGAGATTGCAAAGATCCAATATTAGCTTTAATTTCAGGCATTGTGCCATAAATGGTAGACTTGTCTTCTGGAGTTATTAAAGTAATCGTACCAGGAGATGAAACGGAGACATTAGCAGAAATGCTATTCACAACTTGAGTTATATTCGATATAGATACCCATGATTTATCTCCATTATATTTTCTTGTAGCAGGAGATGAATCATCATTTAATATCGTTATAACAGAATCGGTACCAGGAAAAACAGTATTTAAAGATGGTACATAATCTGAAATAGTAGCGCCTGAATATTTTGCAGATAATTCAAACTTGTTATCTGCTGATAATGGAAATATACGTGGATGAGTAGAGTCTTGTTGTAAGTTATTATTTTCTATAATCCCTACAGAATCATCAATGTGGTAAACCATTAAACCTGGCTCTGGTAAATATTCGTCATAGCCGATTAGTGATCTATTCTCTAAAAGAAAATATTCATTTGAAGAATTAATATTTCCATCGGTCCATAATTTATATACATCAGATTTTCTACCACTAATATACTGTTGTGATGATATAGAAATTGAGTTTGAATCAGTTACTGTTTTTAAGTTAGCCCACCCTAACTGCAATTTAGACCATGCATCAAGGTGAGAAGGCTTAGAACCATAGGGTACTTCGTCATCAGCATGAGGTATAACATTTACAGGGTCATCTTGGTTGCCTTCCGGGAATGGTAAATAAGACCCATGAGCCATTAAAGACCAATCATATAAGCTTATTCCAGTTGTCGCAGGATTGGTATTATATAAGTCAGGAAGTCCAAATGCGTGGGCAATTTCATGAACCCATGTTCCTGTCACATCCCAATATTTAGGAATAAGGGCATTTATAATGGTTTTATCTGGTGCTACAGCATAATCATCTGCTGTAGTAGTTCCTGAGTTCACAGTATTAAACATACTATCATTACATTGTGTTTCAGGGATTAATGCAAAAGAGTAAATATTTGTGCCATCAGGTGCTTGAACAGGAGTAGTTAATGTTCTAAATAGAGAATATAAATCTTTAACCCCAGTACCTAATCCTAACTCAGCACCTGCACCAGCATGTATTAAACAAATAATATGATATTGGCTTAATGAGACATTTGATAAGTATTTAACTGTATCTTCAAGAATAGTTTTATTGACATTAAGATTTGGGGATGATAAATCGCTACCATAATCTTCCATCTTTTTATTTAAAGTGAACGGTCCGACTATATTCGTATTTATTGATATCTCACCGCCAGAAACTTCATTATAATATTTTTTAACATTATTCATTCTGGTTTGAAAATAATTCACTTCATTATCTGCTGTCGGCCCCCATACATTATAAGGGAATTGTCCTGTACCACTTGTTTTATCATTTGTGTCTAATTGAAATTGAACTTTAATAAAGAGAATGTTTACTGTACCTGATACCGGAGCTGCAGTACGTCCTATCTCAGGACTTCGAGATAGTGTGATTCTTTTAGTTGCAACTGAATCAATCGCCGTACGGCCGAATAATGCTGGCACCGCAAAAGTAACAGCAGAAAATAAAACTATTAATAATAATACAGAGAAAATTTTATTCATTTAATTCACTTTCAAGTCTTACTTGCGATGAATAATTCCATTTCGGGTTGATGTACCGGTATAAATACCAGTGTCATTGGATAGTCGTCCTGACTCGGACCCAGGTAATTTAATTCCAAAACCATTGACTTCACGTGCTGGTTGTCTTACATTTGGTAAAACAGGTGGAGTTGCTGGCATAGCAAATTGACGAAGGTCAGAAAATACATAACCTGATGAATTACTATCGTTTAGACCTTGATAAACATTTTGACCAGCCACTTTTGCGCCAAATCTCCAATACAGTTGTGAAGAATTTGTGAAATTATCAGTAAGATATTTTATAGTAATATTTGCTGACATTGAATCCCCACCACCTGAAGAATTTGGTTTGATTAATACAGTTTTGCCTGGTGAAAAATCTGGTAATGAAGATAATTGTAACACATAATCATTTGCTCCAGTCACAATATCGCAAGAAAATAAACCAGCATCACCAGGATAGATACCATTATTTGGTGTAATATTTTTAGGAGGAGACAAGAGAGTTACTGCTTTACTAAAAGGACTTGATGTCCCAATAATTAATTGATATTCTGTTGGTTGTCCCGCAGGATCGCTTATCGCTGGCAATCTGAACTCACGGTAAACCGGGGTAATACGATAACTTGCTGATTCCCCCGATTTTAAAGGGAAGCTATGAGTTGTAATTGAAAAAGTGTCAGTGCCACTTACAGGAGTTCCGTTATCATATAGATTATCTTTGTTTGCTTCTGCAGTTTCTCCTAATGAATGAAGTGGAATCTTTATAGGGCCATCAACTAATATGCTATCAATAATTAGCTCCCACTGATTTGATTTTACAGCTATACCAGGAGCAAACTGTTGAGCGTTATCTAAATATTCTGTCGTTGAACCATCAACGACGTAAATCGGAATTCCATTTCTATAAATAATATAGCATACGACTCTACTACCTAATGAAGCCCATCTAACCATGTTTGCGCCATCAGGGTACGACGTAGCTGAATCAGAAACTACAGTTACTTGAGGTATTGAAATATTTTCAAGACTATTCTTTCCATTATTACTTTTTATAATAGTATATAAAACACCACCCAACCCTAAAGCAAGAAGTTTAATTCCAGTGTTTTCACGAGTATTATTTTCGTATCCACTATTTGTATTATTACGATTATAAGTACCCATGTTAATATTTGTATTACCATTTGATGGGATAGATTTAACTATAGGAGATACCGACTCACCTTGAGTACTTGCTGGTAATGCTTGACCTGGTATAAATACAGAAAAAGCACGATCTCCAGGACCTATACCGGAATCGTCGTCAATAGTAGCAATAGCAATGGAATCATTAATAGATTTTATATGCATTTTTCCTGTAATTGTATTATTTCTTACTGTCATTATTTGCATACCAGGAGTAAAACCTGCGGCTTTTCCACCTTTAATATAAACACCATCTTCAGACGTTGTAGTCATAACAGTTCCGATAGCAGTCTTACGAGATTGAATCTGTTGCAATAATTGATACGCACCAGCAGTTAAGGCTTCTTGAACTAATACATCAGGATTTCCGCTGTATCCAACCTTAACAGAACTTCTCTGAGTAATATTTCCACCATTCACGGGACTTTTAGTTAATGTGCTTAATACGTCAACATCAATGGTTGCTTCTGCGTAAGTACCATCTTTTTTCTTATAAACTTGAATATTCTTTATCGTTCCTGAAATAACTATTCGCGTTTTTAATTCTGTAGCTAATTTAACCTGTTGATCCCAAGTTAAAGGAATTGAATAGTTCAATTCAATCATTTTCTCATCGACATCGGTACGATGAATCACATCATAATCAGTAGATTTTAAAAGTTCAACAGCTATAGCATCAGCAGCAACTCGTCCTACCATACCAGTTTTATAACCGGATCTGTTTTCAAAATCAATGACAAGAATTGGAGTGACTTTTTTTATTGTACTTGAACCAATAGTTCCATCACCAAAATATTTCATCACAGAATCAGATGACGAATTCCCTTGAACTGACTGGGCAAAAGAAATTACGCCAGTCAATAGTATTAAACTCATTGTGACAAGCAAATTTTCCATCATATTTTTTGCATTTTTATATCTCAATATTGAGACCATTGATTTTCTCCTTTGGAGTATATTGGCTTATCTTCCAACTAAAGCAAGATAGCCAACAGCACGAGCTGATCTTCCAGTCTGATCCGAAAGTTTAATTTCACAAATATAATGACCATTCTGCAGTATTTTACCAGATAAATCACTGCTGCTCCAGTTCCAACTATTTGTCCCTGGGGAAACATCCATTTTTGCATTTAATAACTGGTTTCCAGTTATAGAGCGAATCGTAATAGCAGCATTACCTGATACCGTAGAATCAAATGTAACTAAATTATTTCTTACACTTTTTAAAAGCCGTATATTTGAAACTGAAATAGAATTTGAACGCTTAGATACTGATATTTTAAATGTACGAGTTGTAGAACGATTTAAATCTTGAACGTATTGATACTGGCTCATAGTATTCATTGAAACTATTTTACCATTTTCTTCATCAGTTAGATAGATTTCATAGCTTCCAGATAAATCTTTTGCTAATGATTTCCAATTTAATAACACCGCAGACCCAGGATTTACTGAATCAACCTGCAATTTCCACTCATTTAACATGCTATTTCTAATATCAGAAATATATGAACCACTTGCACCACCCCAGTCTGAATGAATAAACCCAGATCTTAATTTATTACCAGGAGATAATGGTGGTGTTCTGCTATCAAATTTATTATCAAAAGAATTGGAAGCATCTTTAACTATTCCAAAGTAGTTTCTTGATAACTCACCATTATTTGCTAATACATTAATTGATGAAATCCAACCGTTAACCGACTTATTAAGTGTTAATGAACGTGCTTGAATATTGGATAGTTGAAGTGAACAAATTTGAGGAGAAAATACCCAATATGCTTTATAAGGTTCTATGAATATTGAAGTTGAATATGAACCAATACCAGTCCAAGGTTCAACACTCCAACCATACACAGATGGACTGACATTATTGTCACTAACAGCTTGATTCCAAGTTTTTGTTATCCCATTAATTTCAATATTTGAAGATGTTAATGAAACTGTATAATCGAATGGATTTCCTATTAATGTCCATCCTGAGTTTAATGACATAGAGTATGGCTTTGTATTATCAACAATTGAGCTAATAATATTTACGGGTTTTGATGTAACAAAATTACTCCAATATCCTTTACCTGTTGCAATGGAATATGGTGACGAAGAAGAAAATAAATTATATGTGCCTGATAAATTATTATAATCCGCCGCAATTCGTCCATTAAGCAAATCAATATCAATAATTGATAATCCAAAAATTGTTGCCATAGAAGCTCCAGCGAAATCGCCTGGAATTGAAAACATATTAATGCCTGATGGAATTGTATAAAATGGTTGTAAATTAAAATTAATAATCTTTACTTCATCTGTTGCAACAGATAATATCATTTCGTCAGAACTTTTTCTACCTTGCATCTCAATTTTTAATTTATAAGTACCTGCTGGCACTGAAACTTTATAATTATATCCACCATTATCTCCACTGAAAGATGATGATGTTAGAATAGTTTGATATAAAATACCATTTGTATAAACAGAAACTTTAGCCCCACCTAATGGTTTAACAGATGAACCATCATATACTTTCCCTTGAATAGAAGTAGTTCCAGTACCAGATTGATTTGAAGAAGTTAGTACAATTGGACTGATAATCGCACCTATTGCATTTGTGTAACCTTTTACTTCAACTGCGACTCCAATATAACCTGCAGGTGTAGTCTGAAGTTGAATATCACCATCAGTAAGATTGTAATAAGAGAACTTTCCATCAAGGTCAGTTAATGTATCATATGAAACGTTATTAATTGTTGCAGTAACAGTAATACCCCTTAATGGTTCATTTCCACCAAGAATAATACCAGACAATACCCCTGGAATAGGTTGGTTAGAACCCATTCTTAAATCGAATGGTATCCCTGCAACCCCATCAAGAATCTTTAATTCAGTAATAGATGAACCATTGAGAGGATTTGTTGCTTTAATTAAATACGCTCCCATTTCAAGGTTGTTTATGGTATAAACACCAGCATTATCAGTCTTTACATTTACAGCACTACCATTACTTAATGGTGTAGCTGAAACATTAGCACCTGCAATTGTTAATCCATCTACACTTCTAACAGTACCATATATTGATGATTTATCAGGATTTCTTAAAAGACGGAAATTTATATCAGCCCCTTTATATACTGAACCTCCACGAAGACTTGGAGTAAAGAGTTGTGATGTTCCTAAATATCCATTGGGATTAACTGTTACTATATAAACTTTTCCAGGTCTTAAACCACCGAAGAAATAATATCCGCTATTACCTGTTTTGACAGAATATAAATCTCTTGATTTTGAATATTTAGTTGTTGATGTGCCGTCAGGATTAGTAACAATGGTTTTTGTTGATTCGCTTATCGTTACTAAAATATTACTCAACGG
>JBIJDE010000195.1:0-8396 GCA_044344305.1 Armatimonadota bacterium | reverse complement strand
ATCTTGCGCAGGTAAGTCAGATAATGCGCAGGCAATCGTTTTGATACTGACGATACATTTTCACCGCCACCAACAAATTCCGCATCCGCTTTCACTTTCTCTTCCGGCGTCGCAGGTATTTCTTCCAATGACCGCTTGCCGTATTGCCATCCACCGGGCAAATCTATCTGCTGCGGATAGTTTTCGGTATCGTTTCCAACTTCAAATATACAGCCACTTAAATCAGCAGAATTTGCAGCTAATCGGGCATCATTTTCTGATACTGAAACCCACCATTCTGACTGTAATTCTATTTGTGTTCTCATTAATATCTTTCTCCAATTACTATACAAACATTATCATTTCTTATTGTTATTTAAGCATTGTTGATATATCTGTTTCCTGACGGGTCTGCATTGCTTTTTCCGCTGCGAATACCGGCAGAACAGCTTGTATACCATCATTTAGATTTGGATAATTCACTACACCTAAACGAATAGCGTTATACCATTCCACTACATTCGCGTAATCGTGTTCGGGTGATGATGCCGGAACCTGTACAGACTCGCGTTCCTCAACTTCATTTCGTTTTCGCGGTTGAAACCATGCCAGATTTTTATGAGTATCAAGATAAAGGTTGCCTGCGGTGCCAAATATGCGCATTTCATGACAATAAGCAGTAACATGGTAGCAATTCAATGTGCCTATTATCCCGGACGAATATTTCAGCAATACATTAGCCGCGTCTGCCGTTTCTGTATTTGGATTTGCATCATACCGCATCATTGCCTGTACTGACGTAACCTGCCCGAATAAATACCCCAACGCATGAAGCGCATGAACACCGCACTGAAATAACATGCCGCCCGGGTTGCGGTCCGCTAATCCACGCCAGTCTCCGGGTTTTATCTCCAATCCACCAGAATGTGATGAATTTTCTTCAAATGCCACGATGGTACCAAGCTTGCCGGATTCGATATATTCCTTCGCTAATTGAGTCAGACCATCTGTCTTGCAATGATTATGTCCCAAACCTACAACACGACCAGTTTCTTTTTGAGCTTTTAACAATTCTGCACATTCTTCAACTGATGGGCAAAGTGGTTTTTCAACAAAAACGTGCAGACCCGCCCGCATTGCCGCTATCGCGAATGCAGCATGGGTATTGCCGCCGGTACTTATCACAACAGCTTCAAGTTCAGGATGCTTTAACATGGCGTTAAAATCCGTGTAAATTTTAGCACCACCTTCTTCAGCAGATGCCGCTTCCAGCCATTCCTGGTTCAAGTCACAGACCGCAACGACATCAAATAACCCGGCAGCACGCATTTGCTTGCGCCGAAAACTGCCGAAATTCCAAATTCCAACCATGCCAACTTTTAATTTGTTGGTATTCATCATTTTTTCTCCCATGTTCCATCTGTTTTAAACAGGATGGTATATATCATTAATTAAACTTTAACAATTTTCCGTTTAATAATTAGGAAATATTCACTATTGTCCAAGACTTGTTATAGTACGTTTCTCACCCTGTTCAGTAATAAGTACCGCTGTTCCTTTAACTTTCTTACCATCCAATTCAACCTCACTGGCATCTTTGTTTAATAAGATTGTGTCGGTGCGGTCGGGGAATATAACACGAATTGCTTTGCCATCTGCAATTGTCTCAAACTTCGGAGGTGTTTCGCCTTTTTTCACCGGAACCATGACGACAAAATAACCGCCATCACGTTTAGACTGCGGGATCCGCAACTGCAACTGGTCTTCGCGGAATGGTTTGCCGAATTTGTTCTGATAATATTGGGCAAAGCCAAAACCGCAACCGTGACCAATTGTGCGGGTTTGCGGTGCAAATGTCGCAGGTTCAGCTACATAACAATGGATATCCACACCATATTGTCCGGTATAAATCGCTGTCTGACCATTAATAGATACTTTATCTGCCAATGCCCACAGGTTAAGACTGGGGTCAAGTTCAGTATTTCCAGTCAAGTCATCGCGCATAACAAAATAGTTGTGACCCAACGGGTCGGTATCTTTGATGAAGGCATATTGCCGCGTCCACATAAACGGTTTTTTAAGTGTTACTTCTTCATGGGCAAAATCTTCGAATAAATCTTTGCCGTGAATATCTTTTAATATAAAAGGAACACGGTGCAAATAACTCACCTGTCGTTCCATTCGGGCATAATCAGCCTGCGGTGTATTTTTAAACGCGGTAACTTTGCCGAATGTCCCTAACGCGTCTGTCGCGGTGGGGCTTTCTTTCATCTCTACTACAGTAAAAGGAGCGGTCTTCAACGCGCGATAATCGGCATTTGTACTTTTTTGCCACCAGTCATCTTTCGGGTAATCAACCGCGGGACGAATTGTTTCATCATGGTTGAATGTTAACCCGCCCGGGTGCATCCATTGTTCGCGCATCGAAGGTGTATACATCGCCGCAAAGTCAGCCATCAACGGCGCGCCTTTGCCGTATAACAACCACGTTCCACGGTCATTATGACCATGACCCCATGAAAAATCACCTGCATATACCTGCAGATATGACTCATCTTGCCGTGGGAAACCATTGCGCATAACAAAACCGAAACCGGGGAAATTCGCCGTGTCAAGTGTCGGCGCAAGTGGTTCCAACCCCGGGTCCAGCATTTTATAACTGGCGTCGGCATGGCCGCCAAGATTATTGCCGCTTTCCTTAAGTCCCCATGCTAACTGCCGGGCTAATTTAGGGTCACGGGTCTGGAAAAATCCTGCCAATGGCGCAAATGTTTCATCGCCAGAATAATAACTGTCACCCTCGCTGCCTACCGAACGCATATTTCCGCGCAAATCATATGGCAGTAAGGTCGATAACCGGAAATATGCCGCGGCGCGGAAACGTTTTTCGGCACGACTGACATCAAGTCCGGTGCCATTCGCCAATGCCGCCAAACCATGAACCGGCATAATTGTAGCCATCTGACCATAATGCGGACATTCAAGGGTCGCGCCAGAATCATTAATCTGGTCTTCAGCGTAAAGTGTTACAACATGCGACAATTCGTCGCTCCATTTCTTTATATCAGGATGATGCGGCAACAACGCCACCAGATAACAACTGCGGCACTGTACCTGTGCCATCATATTGGCTGAACCCCAGGCAAAACCGGATGTGCGCGGCGGAACAAAATCAGGATTCAACGCGTGATATACGATGGCAGACATCCAGCGGCGGATATCTTTCGCCTGTTCCGGAGTACATGCAGGAGAAGCGAGTGCTTCCTCGGCGGCGTTTGCGATTAACCCGAGATTAATGCCGTAATCCATATGTCCGTAAGCTATCTGAGCGAAATGCTGTACTGTACCGCGAAGTTTTGCTATACCATCTGTAACTAATTTTTTATCATTTGCTGTTGGCTCTTTTTGTGCTGCCAACATAGTTTGCACATCCGCAAGCGGTTTTCTGGTTCGGCGTGATTCAAATAAAGCGCGGTCGCCTTCCGGCACATACATTCGCGGATATTTGCCGGCCTCTTCATACCAGACAGTCCAATTACGCACTTTATTCAACTCAACGCTTCCCATACGGATATGGCGAAGCATCAGGTTGGAACCCCATTCGGCTTTGGATGTAATTACCGGACCATTACGTTCCGGCAGCACTTGTTTTTCTAATTTACGTTCTACACCGCCGATGCCATAAACACGCTTACCCAGACATACCGGAGCACGCATGAATGCCTCACCAGAAGTGCGGCGTTCAAATATCGGACAGGTAGTTTGTACATATTGTTTAAGAATAGTATTTGGATGCGGATTAATATCCGGATGAAGCCACTGACTGGGACGTAGGGCAACAAAAGCAAGTTGCTGGTCAGGTTCTTTCGCGTTCCATAGTCCGAGGTAAAGCGTCTCTTCATCTCCCCACTGCAGATAAGCGTTCAGATATGCGAACCGTCCGTCTTTGTCAAACTTCAGTCCGCCATCACCCTGCGCGAGGTTGCCATATTGGCTGCGTCCGTTGAAATCAGCGCTATCTGGCTGAAAACCTTCTGTAATGGTGAAATTATAAGCATTTGCCGTCGGCAGTTTAGCCATTGTCTGGCCCCACCAATCCCACATCAATGCTTTGTCAGCATTATCAAATTTTGGAAGTACATAGGCATATCGTTCATTCGGGTTCATTCCGTCAATCCCGGTCATCGGATATCGTTTGCCTTCAGAAAGATTATAATCCTCGCTAACAACAGCAATATCCTGACCGGCATTCAATTCAACGATTGACGCGTAATATTTTCCACCCTCAAAATCATATCGCAGTTTTGCCCTGATAAAAACTGAACCACTATCTATAATCTCCGCACTGTAACCTATACAGTTTATATCAGTCTGCCACGAACCTTTACCCACCCATTTTCCATTTGGTAAACGAACACCCTGGATAGGACCCGGTATCTTGTCACAAGCGACCGGCACATTAAATGTCTGTTTTCCACCCGCTAAACGAATGCCTGTCTTAAGATTAGATATTTCAATTATATTGTTTTTAATTTCCGCTTTTAACTCGCCGGCTGGTTGCCTGACTGTTTTTTTACCGGCAGTCATTTTCCATGTACCAATTTGTTCTGGCATCAACTTGGCCATGAATGATAATTGTGCTTTTTTAATACTCTTTTTATCAGGCCAATATTCAATATCACTAAGTTGTGAAGGAACAATAGTTCCGGTGCTATCAACAACTGACACACCACGGGGGATTACTTTCCCTTTTGGAAACTCAACTGAATAAGTTACTTTATCCGGACCCCAGGCTAATCCAAATGGCTCCTTTATTGTCCATGTCTCCTCAATAACCGCTGCCATAGTGGCACCCCACCAGCAAAAAACAAGCAACAACATGCTTATTTTTTTTAAGAGATTCATCATTTTCATATTCCCCCCGAATTAACCGCGTTCACATTTTTTGTTAGCAAATTGGCATATCTAACGTTAGATGAGTTTTCTGAATAGAGTATATACCCTGACCACGTCGATGTAAATAATTTTTAAAAGAAATAATAAATAAAACTAACATTTTTTATACTAATCCTTAATAAAACAGGGTTGCTCAAATAATTTCAGCAACCCTGATTATAAAAACACATCACTCACACTTGTTATTAAAAAGCATAGATTTTAAGATTCTTTACATTAGCAACCTTAGCACTGCTGCCACTACCAGCGATAACAGCAAACTTAGGATTTGACATTACACTACTTACATCTTTATTCAATACCAGTTCTGCTATTACTTTGCCGTTGCTTGTAAATAGGCAATACATAGTTTTTCCGTTAACAACAATCAATGTACAGTGATAAAAAGTATTTATGCTATAAGTAAAAGACTTATTCACTGATGTTCCTGCACCATATAAAGAAAATCCTATTAATTGTCTGCCGGATTCAATACCTACAGAAATATTATTATTTACCTCTACTGGTAATGATGTCCATCCGGGATTGCTGAATGCAGAATTCGCATTATAAAGGCAAAAATATGAACCAAACTCCGTACCCCCTACACTACCTATAGTACTATCACTCATGTCAAACTCAACCTTAATATTTGGTTTATAACTGGTATATCCCTGAGCAAGAAGAGGCATATCAGCGATAGTATCTGTAGTAGAATCACTGGCATTTCCTCGTCGCGACCATCCACCTGGTGATACTTTAGCAGTGCGTGTTGATGCGTCTGACATTGTCAGAGAACCGGAAGGAAACAAGTCAAGTCCGTCTTCTATAAATGAGAACACCAGGTTGCTGGTAGGTTTAATCTGTTCCCATGCTACATGTCCATCAATACAGGAGTAAACAACTCCACCACTATGTCGGGCATTAACATCAGTATTAAAATCTACCAAAGCACCGCCAGTACTGCCGGCGGTTGCCGAACAATCCATCGTCACCACGGCTTTGGTTGGGTCAACAACATCACCAATGGCTCCATTTGATAAATAAGAGTTGTAACCATACCCGATGTTTTGTGTTTTACCGGCAGTTGGGCAAATCAATACCCCTGGGTCAACTTCAATATCTTTCCATACCGTGGTTGATACCGGCATTGTCTCACCATAATCCTGACAATACATCATTATGGACGCTGTTATCTGGCGCTGATTACTGGTACAGGTCATTTGTCGCGCTTTTTCGCGTGCCCGGGCAAATACCGGGAAGAGAATTGCGGCGAGGATGGCAATAATGGCAATCACGACCAGCAATTCAATCAGGGTGAAACCTTTATGATTTCTGTTATATTTACAATGCATTTTGATCTCCTTTAATTATAAAAAAACACCAGTTTAGAACGAAGATATGCGCAAGTTTTGTACAGTTGCTATTTTCGCACTGCTACCACTGCCGGCTATAATAGAAAACTTGGGATTTGTTGCAATAGAACTGATATCCCTTGTCATCTTCAGTTCCGCGACCACCTTACCGCTATCAGATACCATGCAGAAAAACTGTTTTTTATTAAGAATATAAAGGGTGAAATGGTATAACTTACCGGCAGTGTAATCATAAGTGTATTGCGTGGTAACGCCGGCACCGTAAAGAGCAAATCCACCCGGTGATATTTGGCGTGACTCTATACTTATAGTTAATCCGCTGCTAACCTCAGATGGTAAACTCGTCCAACCGGGATTACTGAAAGCTGTGTCAGTGTTATACATTGAGAAAAATGAACCGAACTCATTACCACCTTTCGTACTATCACTCATATCCAATTCTATTTTCAAATTAGGAATATTACCACCTGTAAATAAAGTGTTTGCAGGTAAACTGGTCAATGTGTCAGTTGCGGGGTCACTTGCTGTTGATCTTCTTGACCACCCTGATGGTGCAACTTTTGCCGTTCGGGTAACTGTATCAGTCAATAATGCTTTTGCTGCCGGAAAGAAAGTGTAGCCATCTTCCAGAAAGATGAACATGGTTCTACTGTTGCTTTCAACTTTCTCCCACCCTACATGACCGTCAAGACAGGAAAAAATAACCCCACTGCTATGACGCGGGTAAATATCAGTATTAAAATCTGACAACACCCCACTGTTAGAGGCTGACCTGGTACAATCGGCAGTTACCACTGTTTTTGACGGATCAGTAAAATCCCCGATTGCCGCACCAGACATGTAAGAGTTATATCCGTATCCCTGGGTTTGATTTTTTCCCTGGGTCGGACAAATCAACACACCCGGGTCAGATTTAATATCACTCCAAACCGTTCCTGAAGTTGGAAGTGATTCCTCGTGGTCCTGCGCATACATTTGCGCACTGGCAACTATTTGCCGTTGATTGCTGGTACAGGTAGCCTGTCGCGCCTTTTCCCGCGCCCGGGCAAAGACAGGAAAGAGAATGGCGGCGAGGATAGCAATAACGGCTATCACGACCAGCAATTCAATTAATGTGAAACCTGACGTTTTTTTCATAAAATACCCCCTTTGAGAATATTTAAATTAGTTTATGATGTTATTATTACATATAGTTTTCAAAAAAACATTGACAATTTAGCCATTTATTAGGATAATATCGCCAATTATTGGAGGGATTATGGTAAATCCTGCTGTTTTATTATTAGAAAAATATTCAACTACATCTAAAGTAGTAATACAACCATCAACCGGTGCAAATTTTGAATATCCGGCCCATCGCCATAATTTTATAGAACTGGTAGTAATTTTTCATGGCCGGGGACTTCACCATGTAGATGGCAATACCATTCCAATTCAGTCCGGAGATGTCTATGTTTTAACCGAAAACCAGATTCATGCTTATGAAAACGTCCACGATATTTCTTCGGTCAATGTTTTGTTTAATCCGGATGTATTACTTCCGTATAATGATGCTCTACTAACATTACCCGGCTATCATGCACTTTTCCGATTAGAACCTCAAACACGTTCACAATATCAGGGAGATGCAGGATTGCGTCTGACATCCTCTCAACAACTTGAAATAACAACACAATTAAACCAGATGGGTTATGAACAAATGACATGCCCGCCCGGATGGCAGACTATGCTTGAAATAGACTTGGTCAGGTTAATTATTCTATTGTCACGCTATTATGCTTCAGCAGAAAAAAATTCAACCCCATTCCGCCTGCTGCAACTTGGTCATGCTATAAGTTTTATGGAAGATAATTATCAGAATCAATTAACATTAGCTGAAATTGCTGACGCGGCAAGTATGTCCACCAGAAACATACTACGGTCATTTAAAAGCAATATGGGAATATCTCCAATGGATTATTTAATCCGCTTTCGTATTCAACGGGCAGCTAATTTATTAAAGGAAACCACATCATCAATAGCGGATATCTCAGCAGCGGTAGGTATAACAGACCAAAATCTCTTTTCCCGCACCTTCAAACGAATAACAGGTATTTCACCACGTAT
>JBIJDE010000158.1:0-9647 GCA_044344305.1 Armatimonadota bacterium | reverse complement strand
ATGGTCACTTCTACTGGCAAAGTGACCGGTCGCTGAGCCTGTCGAAGCGACCATTTTTAAGCATATTTCTCTTTAAAAGCGCAAGTCTTATAAATAATTAATCTTTCTTATTAAAGAAATTATCTGTTCTCATAAGTTTAAATTAATTCAGGCTTTTGCAAAACCCAATTATTTGTATTTTTTCTGTAGGGAATGCCGTCCCCGGCATTCCTCTTTGAGATAGAAACTCTGTATTTTCGGAATGCCGGGGCCGGCATTCCCTACAATTCAGACAGGTTTTGCAATTGTCTGTAATTATAAAACCTTTTTCGCATATTCCCGAAACAGCCGCAGGTACAGTTGGTAGTCCGCGTACGATACACCGGGTGGCGTTTGGTGGTCGCAACTGATGATGAATCCCCCTTGCTTGGCCACGGGCAGCAAGCGTTCGAATTCAGCACGCATGGCCGCCTCCCCCTTGTTCATGGTCATCTTGTCAAAACCGCCGATGAAGCGCATGTGTGGTTGCTTTTCACGCAGCTGCGCCACGTCTACCCCGGACTGGCGCTCCAACGGGAGGATACCCTCGATGCCCACCCCGGCGAACCAATTGAGTATCTCCATCACGTCGCCGTCCGAGTCGATGAAGGTCAGGATGCCGCGCTCGCGCATCCGTGCCGTCACCTTGCGATGATAAGGCGCAAGGAATTCATTGAACAGCGTTTTTGAGAGCATCGGCCCGTGGTTGTAGCTCAAATCCTCCGCGAAGGTCATGAAGTCGGGCACGCAGCAGTCACAGAGTTCGTCCAGAAAGCGCAGGTGATAGTCCGCCAGGTCGGTGTTGATTCGATGCATCAACTCCGGCTGATCGTAGAAGGCATAGAGATGTGGTTCGATGCCGAAGAGGAAGCGCGGGAACATGAAGTAGCCCCACAGCGTCACCCAGATTACCGCGTCGCCGCGTTGCTGCTCCACCGCCCAGGCGCGCCACCGCGCCGCGGTGTCCGGCGGCATGGCGGGGAAAAGGCACGGGCGCAAGCGCTCGTAATCCTCCAGCGTGGCGATCAGCGGCTGCCCATGCGCGGGCCAGATGAAATCCGGCGGCAGCACGTGGTCGAACCCCTGCTTGTATTGTTCCAGCCCGAAATGGCGGAAGACGTCGTACCGGTCGGTGAACAGGTCAAAGGGGCGGTCCTGCGGCACTGGCAACCCCTCGCCACTCCAACGGTCAATTGTCAACTCCCACCAGTTCGCCCACTCTACAATCGGCAGGTGGTCAACTGGCTGGAAGTTCATAATTGCAAGAAAACGTTCACGTGTGGTCATATGATATCCTTTTATAACTACAAAACAACGTTAGTAAATAACAACACCACGTAAAAAGTTCTGTCGCTATTTTGCTTACTAACATCATTATTCCGGTTCATCGCGGGAATTGGGGACAATTCCCCCATAGTATTCTACATATCTTTTCATTGATTCTATTTTAATATTAATTCCATAGCCCACGGCAACGCCGTGGGTGGTTTTACGATATATATTAACGCTCTGTAAGAGCAATATTCCTTTTCTTTGAGGAATTGTGCCCTTACAGGGCGTAAAATTGTTATGTATTCGGACCCACAGCGATGCTGTGGGCTATGGAATTATCTTGCAAAAGAGAGGGATAGATATATATAACTTTACAATTCCCCTCCCTCGTCAACCAATATTTAAATAATAATTATGAATATGTATAAGCATGAGCACACCGAAGTGAGTCAGATTATAGATTATATTTTCGCCATGTAGGAGCATAATTCCTCAATAAATAGGAATTGTGCTCCTACAGGACGTAGATTGTGACTATGTAATTATCTTCTATTTACAACAAAAACAGTGAATTATTACCGGTTAATAACAAATTTACGGTGTAAAACCACCGACTACTACGATTTCTGTAATTCCACCATCTGACCCCAATGATTAATATAGACTTGAGTAGTGAATCAGTAAGGTCTAACTCTAATTCAAGTTAAAAGATGTTGTACTTGGTTTTCAAGTAACTAACAATGGTATTGCGCATGTCGTCGGACTGATCGCCGGCAAAACCGATTATCTCGGCTATATACATCGGTTGGCACCAGGAATCGTTGCTTTCAGCGCGAGCGATTTCATAATTCCTGTTGGCGCTATTCAGGCGGATAGTCAAAATCACCCAGTTGTTTGCTGGAGATTTTGGCCAGTTGGCATTGTTTGTGCTTGACTTGTAACCGAAATCTGTACCATTGATCCATGCCGTCCGTGGCCAGGGGTCAGTATAAAACGATAAGCAGTTCTGGTTGACGAAGTAGGTTCGTCCCTGACCATAGCTGGTATTGCCCCACTGCGCTCCCAGGTTTGTCCACAGTCCAGCGTTTTTCGTCACGATATAAATTTCCAGAACATTGAAGGCTCCGCTGCCTATGGGATTCACCTGCAGATATTGTGAGCCGTTGAAGTAAATTGCTGGCAGACTGTTAATCATATTCGTCCGATAGACGGGCCGTTTCGCGCTTATGGCCTGCGAGGCATCGTGACCACCCGTCGAGCCATCCGGCCAGTTGATGATGGGGTCAAGGTTGTTATATCCCGGCATGTTATCTGCTTTCAACCATATATTCGGTGTGGCACTGGAGTTCCAGAAGCCATGCACAGTAGAAGTAGCGACATGCCCGTCGACATAACTAACAATGAATTTTCCGGTGTGGCGGAAATCGATGTTATTCGCATCGGTTGCGACATATGGCGTGGCAGGTGCGGGTGAAGTGCTCCCGTCCGCCGTCTGCTGTTCATCGCTGGGCGCCGGAATATCGCCCAACGCTTTCCCCGATAGGCGGCCATAATAAACGTACCCCTGGGTATCGCGACCTTTGGTTGGGCATCGCAGCACACCCGGGTCAACGTTAATGTCGCTCCATATTGTTGATGCGTTTGGCATCATTTCCTCATGATCCTGACAATACATTTGCACAGAAGCCGCAATTTGCCGCTGATTACTGGTGCACGTCGTCTGCCGCGCCTTTTCACGCGCACGGGCAAAGACCGGGAACAGAATTGCGGCGAGGATAGCAATAATGGCAATCACGACCAACAATTCAATGAGGGTGAAACCCAAATGATGCTTGTTTTTCATAGTTTTGCTCCTTTATGCTGAATTTTACCATATATATATAGATTGTCAATAGATTTATGGCTCTATGAGGTTTTATGTGGGTAAAGTTTTTTTGAGTTTACCCACACAAAAGCCCATGGCCCAGATTTTTAATTACAGGACTTTCGCTTAAGATCACTTCGACAGGCTCAGTGACCGGTCGCTGAGCCTGTCGAAGCGACCATTTTTAATCATATTTTTCTTTAAAAGCGAAAGTCCTGAAATTAAAATCACGCATAACAGTCATAACAGATGGGTTACCGGGATGGTTTCCATTACACCATCACTCAAACGTCGCCAAACACCCGCGCTCCTTCAGCGCGAAGGTGCCGTAGGTGGCGGGATAGACAAGCAGATCCTGGACGTCGGAACCAGGCACGTCATTGTCATCGAGCATGAAGCCGATCCACATGGTGTCACCGCTCTTGCCGGTCGGGCCCGACTTGGTATCACCTGCGAAGGCCTGGGTCATCGGCAGTTTAAATTCGGTGACGATGACTTTACTCTTCGACAGGTCGACACCGTAGATGGATTCTATGAGTTTTCGTTCCTCAACATCTGCGGCATTATCGAGTACCTGGATCGAACGCGGTACTTCGTCGTTGGTGTAGACCTTATTGAAGTTCTGCACATAGAAGCGGTCGCGGAACACGGTGTCGCCGTGCTCCTGTGTCCGGGTGACGTTGAACTTGAAGCCATGCAGGAAGCTGTTGATGCACAACTCGACCGAGTCCTGCAGGTAATGTTTGGCCAGGGGCTGGTGCATGGTGATCACGTCGTCGAACTTGATGACCTGGACGTAGAGGTTTCCGTTCTCGTGGGCGAGACGCACCACACCGCTGATGTCCGCCGGTCCGGTGACATTGCCACCCGCTGTCTCGGGGGTAACGAGAATCTGCGGTTGGATGCCGGCTGTGCGCCATTTCTTCAAATCCCCGTCGATGGTCAGAGGGGCATCAAGTTTCTTGATGGTGACTTCGAATGATGGTGGCTCTACCCGCGCTGGCACAGGTCGTGGCTGCATTAACGCCAGGGTTTTGGCCGACGCCTCATCTATTTTTACTTCAATCGTTTTTGCCCGTATGGTGTCGGCGTCTGCGAGTTTGAAATAGTGGAAAGCCGTCAGCACATAGTTCCCGAGTAGGGCGTAGACCTCGCCGTCGTTGCCCTTGAAGAGTCGATATTGGCGGGGATGGTCGTTCCACATCCCGGTCCAGCACATTTCCTGTGGTATTCCGGAAATGCCCAGTCCGAGGCCGTCCTTATTGATCATGTGCCAATCCATATCGGTGAAATCCTGTGTGATCAGGATGTCGTTGATGACTTGTACTCCATGGACGCCGGCCGTCAGCGGCAGTGTGTGGAACCAGCGGAACTTGCCGTCAGGCCCGGTACCCGCCATATCAGAACCGGCGACATGGCCCATCCCGGCGCCGCCACCGCTCTTGGTTACCAGACTGAACGCAGTGGTGCCGTCACTAAACGCGGCTAACTCGCCGACCCGGATGTTGATGACCTCCGGTGTCTTAAAGTCAAAGGGTGAAATGAAGGCGTTAGTGCCAGCCGGATTCATCTTGCATTCCAGTGTTTGTGCGCCTTCCCAGTTCCAGGCGGGAATCCCCAGTGCGTCCACGCCGATGTAACGCACTCGCCGACCGATGGAGGCTTTGGCAATTCCCCAGCCCGCAAATTGCAGGTCGTGGGTTTCGGCTTCCATATAATTACTTCCCGCGAAGGGGAAACTCAGCTTTTCACCGTCTTTCCCGGTGACCACGACAGCAGGAGCGTCATTTGTGTCAACGATTCCGTCCTTGTTGGTATCCGTCCGGCGAACAAAGACGTTCTTCTGCGCCTTGTCGGAATACCATATGGCCAGGGTGCGTCCCTGATAATCCTTATCAAATTCAAACAGCATGAGTGTTGCTGGATCGCGCCCACAGAGGAACAATCCGAAGTTCCGCCCCTTGTCGGTAAAAAAGTCTACCGCAGAACGGAACATATCTAAGCCGGGTTGCTCGGGATATGACCAACGACCGTCCGGCGTCCACGTCCCATTCTTGCTGTCCAGGGTGCAGGAATAGGCACTATCAACATTCCACCAGCGCGTCTGGGTGTCGCCGGCGAGTTTGCCCTGGACCAGGTGCTGGCCCCAAATCGAGATGGTTTGTTTTTTTAGTTTGCCGTCCGGGCCGAAGAGCATCGTCCGCGGCATGTCGATGACAAACAGGTCACCCTTGTCGCTGAGTGCCACCCCGCAGGTGGATTTGGTTCCTTTGAAGGTGAACTTGTCGGCCTTGAACTTGCCGATCGCGTTTTCCCCGGTACCGAGTGTGCGAGTCTTCACCAGTTTATAGGGTTCCTCAATAGTGAATATTTCGATTTGACCGGTCTCGCGGGACAGCAGCGCGAGTTGACCGTTGGCCACCGCGAGTTTGTCGAGGGAGTAGGGGAACTCCTGGGAATGAATGGTCTTGCCGTCAGGCGACAGAGCAAGCAGTATTTTGTCCTTGCTAATCAACCAGAGCAGGTTATTCTTCCGGTCCGCCGCGATCTGCCGCGGTGCCTCAACCGGGAAACTTTCAGTAAAGGTAGGGTTGGCAGCGAGTGTGTGAAATACTTGACCCGTAGCCGGGTCAGAAATGTAAAGATGTCCGCCCAGCGCGGCGATACCATCGGTCTTGTCGCTGAAAATACCGGTAAAGAGAGACGCGGGCTTGTCCGCCGTCACCGGCTGTACACCGCCATCAGTCATTCCGATCTTCGTCAGCGTCATCGATTCCTTATCGGTCGCTTTGTCCTTGCCGGCTCGGGTGAGCAGGTAAAGACGGCCTTCACCATCCTGGCACATGCCGCTCGGATCGCTGGTGCCTTGCACCGTCCACCCGGCCTTGTCGTAGTCAGCGTCGAAAGTTCGTACTTGCAGCCCGGACTCACTCCAGCCGCAACCGAGGATGACGCCGCCGTTTGATGCGAAGTCGGCGTAAAACGCGTGGTATGTTGAATGATCTTTACGTTCACTCGACCGGCCATTGTTGAAGACCAACCCCTTATAAATCATGTGTGCTTTGCTCTCGACAGTGCGTACCGTGTATTGGCCGGACAGGACTTCTTTGCCTTGCCAGTCGCGGGCGGGCAGCCAGAACGGGTATTTGCCTTTGCGCAGCGGCAGGTTCTGGAACAGGTAGTTAACCAACACTCCGTCAGCAGTATAGAGTCCTGCGCTAACGACGGCGTCATCCTGGGTAACGGTGAAAGTGCCGGCGGTGGGCGTGCCAGTATCAGCAATAGGTTCCTGCACCGCGCCAATGTCAAAGATTCCGCGCCGACTATTGCCGAGGATATCTGTAACAGGTGCCTTGACCATTCCCAGTTTCAGTGTGCCGAAGCCCGACGTTGAGGCGCGTCCAGGTGCCCAGGTCATCCGGGTTGCCGGAGCGAAAACGCCTTCCTCCGGATTGGCAAAGACAATAACTTCCTGCAGCGAATGTCCATCCTGCACGGCGAGATCGCGCCATCCCTGCACGGATATTGAGCCCGGATGCCCGGGAATCTTGCCGATGTAGTTCGCCAGGTAAAGATTGTAGTCCAGTCGTAGACCCTGGTTGTCTGACAGATATACCCCGGTGGCACTATTAGCGATGATGTTATTGAACGCCGTCGCGTCCTTCGTGCCGATGAGGCTGAGACCGAGTGAGTTATTGTTGTAGAAGGTATTGTTCACTACACAGACCGCCGTACCACCTGCACCAGCCAACCCTGTGCGGTTGGCGAACAGAATGCTGTTCTCCAGACGGAACCGATCCGCGCCTTTCAGCACCACACCGGTCATGCACTTCTCGATGCGAACGCCGGAAATAAAGACATCAGTCGCTTTAACGCTGATGCCGGCACTGGGTGCTTTGCGCACCGTCAGGTTTCGGACTGTACAGCCGTTCCCCACTCGGATCCCATCAGTACCCTTCGCGGCGTCGATGATGGTATGCTGATAGCCGGCACCACTGAGTTTGACACCCGCAGGCAGCGTAACATCCGTCATCTCGAACCGTCCCGCGGGCAGCACCACCTGGCTCCCCGCCAATGCCTGTTCAATTCTGGACTTCCAAAACGCCCCATCGGACGCCGGAGTTGCCCATGACCACTGTATAGTCATCACGAGCGTCAAAATGGTGACGATAATCACCTTTTTAATTTGAATAATCATATTTTCTCCAACAGAAACTGTTTATTAAGTATACGCCGTGATGACGCACATGCGCGCCTGACTCACTATTCCAACACACCCTCGCCCCAATTTGCCGGACGCAACGTGGCTTCTATCACCTGGTCGGCGGTGACTAACTGGTCATCTGCCGACTGGCTGTGCCATGGGATACGCGCTTCACTGTTGCGTCCTTCAGTATCTGCCAGGATTACTGATGCATCGAATTTGAATCTGATTCCCGGTTCTGGTTTAAGCGGTGTTCGCAATGGTAGTTTCATTTCTACAATATAACCTTTGTTATCCTCTTTTACCCGATGAATTACTACATTTGATGCTTTCGGGTAAGTGTTATAATATTCGAAATCAACTTTGCCGTTTGCTTCCGTTTTGAATGTGATTGGTTTTTTCGCGGTATTCATTTCTTTTAACAAATAAGGAAGATATTCAACCAGTGCTGTTCGGCTGTTTTCGCCAACAAGTGATGCTACAAATCTTACATCTCCAATTACCGGTTTTTTTCGGTCAATTGGCAGCAATGGACCAATGTTAATATCCACGGCGGCACCGCCGGTGAATGCTTCCTGTGGTGAGGATTTGCTGCGCCATGGCTGTTCTGTTGTTACATCAAAACAGGCGAATAATCCCTGCGAATTCCAGCCCAGGTATAGTTTTGCCAGTTCTTTTTCGCCGATATTAATTGTCAAAGGTTTGGTCTTCTGCCATTTTTTCAGGTCACCATCTACCGCGCTGAAATCAACACGTTCAATATGCGCCACGTCGGTACGTTTAGCTTCTTTTTCAACGCTGGCAGTAATAGTGGCGGCAAACTCCGGAGTTATTATAACTTCACCGGTCTGACGTTTCATTGTTTCCCAACCGGTAATTTTGTAAACCCGGGTGTCATTTTGACCAGAACCCATGAAAATAACATCTCCGGCTTTTAAACCCGGAACTTTCATTTCAGGGGTAATTTCTATCAAAGCTCCGCCAAAATTTTCGGTACAAAGGGTGTATGCTTCTGCCGGTGCGGCTTTTAAATCCGGGTTTTCCAGCAGGCGTCCTACCCAAAGACCATCTTTATCCCATACATGTACCAAATTTTTTACATTATAATAACACTCAATATCAGTAACAGCCACGCAGCCATGGGCAACGCCAACTGTGCGAAAGAAACTTCTGCCTTCTCCGGGTTTAACGCCAAAGTCAACAGAATGCAATCCTACATCCCACAGTAATTTGCCATCTTTATCCCAGCGGACAACGCGGTTGGCGCCAACACGGGAAGACATATATCCCATGCCAAAAGGTTTGTTGCCGTCATTGAAAGCGGCAAACCAACCGCCGGCACCATCCGGCCAAATTCCTACACAGCCGATTCGTCCGCGTGCGCTGTAGTCACCTTTGGTTGCCTGTATCCAGTCGGGCATGGTGGCAGAAATGGGTTTAGTGCCATCCCATCCGGCGTAGACTGGCACACTCGCTGCCTTCCACTCCAACAACGGCATGGTTTGCAGCGCGCCATCGCAATAACGGACATAGTTCATCTTTTCGTCCACATACCAGCGGCTGGTGAACCAACTCAGAAACTTCCCGAAACTGATTTCGTCGACTGCTGGCTGTCCGTCGCCATTGGTATCTGTCCACATCCAGCCGCGATGGCCGAACGCATCCCAACCCGGAGTAGGAAATGGCTTGGCCGGGTCATTTGTTGGATAGGTCGCCTGCTTGACTATCTTCGGGGTCGAATCCCATCCATGGACGAGAATGGGATCACTGGCGACCAGCGGCACCAGCCGCCGATTGGCTTCGTCTACACACAACACAATCGGGTCATCGTCGCGACACAAATAAGTTTTGCCATCGTGATGGCGTACAACAAAACGTCCGCCGCCATGGGTTGTACTGGGAATAAAACCTTCTGCCATACCGCCAAATGTATAAGTAGCCAGTATTTTCCATGTGTGGGTTACATAGTCAACCTTCGCCTTGATGATTGATCCAAAATGCGAGTCTACCCACATAATAGTGGGGTCTTCTGGGTCGGCGACTGCGTGGTTGGCATACATTTGTCCGCCAAACCAATCCGCCAGCAGTTTGCCATCGCGGTCAAACCGTGCGGTGCGGCGTGGAGCATCCCATGCCTCACAAATAAAAAATCCTCCCGCGCCATCTGTAGTGATATCGAAGACTGTCCGAAAATCCTTGGGCTCATACGCTCCTTGCAATCGTCCACCCTTGCGTCCCAGGGTTTGAATTAATTTTCCTTCACCGGTGAACCGTTTGATTTGCTGGCTG
>JBIJDE010000645.1:0-2627 GCA_044344305.1 Armatimonadota bacterium | reverse complement strand
ACGACGGCTATGCTGTCAATGGTCACCTCTCCCAAGAAAACAGACTGGTTGGTACCCATGGGCATCACAGCACCCGTCGTTGCATTCTGCCGACGCAATACAGGATGTTTTCCGTCGCTGTTTAAAATTACCAGGTAAACAGAATTATCATCAGTGGTAACAGCGGCGCATCCGGCGAAAACGCCCAGACTGGTTGACCATAGCATATCACCTTGAGTAGTAACCTTCCGACCAGCAGGCAAACCTTCTTCACCCGAATTCATAAAATAGACCCCGCCGGCGTCAGCGGCAAGTGCAGTGGGACCAACATGCACGCCGCCATACGAACCTTTGCCGTCCGCGGTTACGTAAGGCGGGTGTCCAGAATTGCCGATGACGCCAACGAATTTCGTTTGCATATTAAAGATGCCCATGGAATAACGATATACACCGGGAGGACACAACAAACCATTGCGGTCGCGTCCATCCCAATAGACCGTTACCGGACCTGCCGACATCGGAGTACATCGCACCAGTTCGCGCACGATCCAGCCTTTCTGATTAATAATATTCAGACTCATCGTACAGGCGCGCGGCAGAGTCAGTTGAATAGGTGTTCCCGGCGGACTGAAGGGATTGTCCGTAAATACAGGTCGTCCAATACGTGTTCCAGAATTTATATTGGTAAAGGTCGCCTGTGCCCATTGATCCGGGTACAATTTCACCTCAGTAGGCAGATCCATCACAGCAGTAGGACCAGAACCGGTGCTGCACCACCAATAGCTGGCAATGTTAGTTGTACCGGCAGGATTGGCAAAAATCACCTGCACATCGCACGGGAAAGTGGCTTTATCCGCCGGAGTGACTCCCAGTGATGTCCAGGGAACTGCCATTTCAGCGATATAACCGCCAGTGACAGGACGGATTGCCGCGCTGGCGTTGGAAATAATATGCACATCGTCCATCGCCGCGGAACCTGCGGGTGAACGGTAAGTGTAAGGATTTTTTTCCGGCGACTGCGGACGGATTAAAACCACGGTTGGTTTTCCGTTAACCCGGGCTAATAGAAGGCGCTGATTCACCCCGGCACCATTAATCGGTCCCAGGCAAATACCGACGGCATCTCCGCCTTTCATGAGTTCTTGAAATATTGTGGTGTTATTTATGCCCAGGGTCGCACACTGGACTTCGTAAAGAAGGTACAGGTTTGTGGCATCATATCCAAGCCGTACCGAAGCACATGGATTGGTTTTGCCGGTAATAATATGCATAGTGGTATTTCCAGCCCAGTCATCAACCTTTCCATCAATAACGGGTGGCACATTCATCTTAATAATTCGCAATGAAGAATCCCATGCATATCCCATAATAGAAGCATAAAATAAGCAAACACCCAGCATTATTACGCGACAGGAGGCAGAAATAGACGTCAACATATTCATTCCTTTTTAACCACAAGAGTTCGGTAACCATATCAATTGAAAAGACAATTCTTGTGTTATATTACTATTATTTCCCTACTATATGTCAAGCATATTATTTCCCAAATCGTAAGTACTCGGTAACCCCCATTTAAAAAAAATAATAATATTTTCGCTATTAATAAAAGAAAGATGCTTTAAAGATGTCACTTCGACAGGCACAGCGACCGTTCACTGAGCCTGTCAAAGTGACCTTAAGCGAAAATCCTACAATAAAATACTTATCATTTTTATCACAATTAAATTTTACCTATTGCAAGATTCATTCAATGTGGTAAAATTATTTCATAAAGATTGAGAGAGTAATGTTTTCTATTTTTCTGCATGATATTCTCAATTATTTTAACTACGAGGTAAAGGAAAATGAACAGAATTATTTTAACCGGTCGCATGACCAGCGATGCTGAACTCAAACAGACATCAAACGGGAAAATGGTCGCCAACTTCAGCATTGCAGTTGACCGTCCATTTCGGAATCAGCAAGGCGAGAAAGAAACAGACTTTATCAATCTTGTACTCTGGGAAAAATCAGCAGAATTCGCATCAAAATATTGCGGAAAAGGCAGATTAATTGCTGTAGAAGGCCGACTGGAAATTAGAAAATACCAGGATAAAGATGGTAACAACCGCACAGCGGCAGACGTCATCTGCGACCGCATAGAAGGTCTCGACAGAGCACCGCAAGACGGTGGTGGCGAAGGTCGTCAGTACCAGAACCAAAATCAAAATAACGGATATTCTGCACCAGCACGCAACAATACCCCACCACCAGCAGCTAATCAGCCTGTTAATCAAGCAGCAAACCAAGGTGGTGAATGGGAAATGCCCGATATCAGTGACCCATTTGAAGATCAATAGAAATATGCTGAAACTATTCACAAATAGTTAATCAAAATGTTCCTTGAATTTAGTGAATAATTTTAATTAGAAAAAGCAGGTCAAAGGTAGGGGAGATGTCCTCATCTCCCGCGACAGCATCTGTAATAATAATAGGTTAAGGAAGTGACGACAATTAAGGTGATTATATGTAGAAAACATATTTTCGCGTGGTACTATATTTACAAGCATTGTTTTGTCGTTATTTCCGGTTCATTTTTATAAGAAAAACGCTGTCGCGGGAGCTGGGGACAGCTCCCCAAACATTCACCAATACATAATTTTAAAAAT
>JBIJDE010000643.1:0-2633 GCA_044344305.1 Armatimonadota bacterium | reverse complement strand
TGTAAACGAGCTACTAAATTTGGTAAAGTATCTAATGTGGCACGCATTCTTTCAGACAATATCTCTGACAAAGCCAGCATAAATTTACCAAATAATATCGGATCTGAATCGGCTATTTCACGTATATTATCACGACTCAGCTCTTTTACTACCGTGATAACTTTTGCTTTTACTGTTGCTGATCGTGGTGCTTCATTCAAAAATGCCATTTCACCAAGTACATCACCAGATGTTAGAGAAGCAATAACGGCGTCACTTCCCAATCGTTCATCTATTACATCTAAATATCCGCTTTCAATAAAAAACATCCTGTAATCAACTTCCCCTTGTCTAATAAGATTTTCACCAGGCTGTAATATTCGACTACGCGTTGATGACATTAATCTTTCTTTTTCAGCATTAGAAAGATATTTAATCAAAGGTTCATCAGAAAATTTCTTCATCAATTCCATTATTTATCCTCCCAACCATTTTATAATAATATTGTCTTTCATAAATATTGAGAAAATCATACCTGCAAAAATTAATGCGATAATTATTATTTTAGATAAATCTTGACCTACTAAGCTGCCCATTTGAATTGGATCACGAGATAAATATGCCGTGGCTGCATAAAATTCATCACCGATAAGAGTGTAATCGCAAGTAACAACAAAGAAAGGAGTTTGATTAATTTCTGGAGTTCCTGCAACTTGAATGGCTCCAACAGCATTACCATTTTCTGCGAGAATCAATGCTTCAGCAAAGAAATCACCAAACATAAAGTTCGCACCGACTTTGTCACGATGAATAATACCAGTTACACCAGCAGCATATGCAAATTGTCTATCTGATAAAAATCTCACATCTTCCATACGGAATGCTTCTGGTTTACCTTCAGCCATATATACTTCACGAATAACTTCTTCAGTAACCGGAAGCATTGTTTGATCGCAAACAGGAATAATTAATCGAGTACCATATTTAACTGCAGCTTTAGCTACTTTAGCGGCAACTGCAAGAGCTTGAAGACTTACTATTGAAATACCTGATAATCCACCAGAAAACAAAATTGGACGTCCCATTTCTGTCGCGCGACCGATAGCTTCATCTATTGCGTCTAAGCCTGATATCTTTCTTAAATATGGCAATCTTCCTTTCAGAGACGATAGTATTGAATAAATAATTACAAATGATATTACAGGTAGAAACGCGTACCAGAAAGGGTTTGCAAAATCACGAAGAGTATAGTCAAATGTTGATTTGTATGTTTTTTGTACCCAAAATAAAATTATAAAAAAAATAATTAAGAAGAGAATAGCAGATAATAATAATATGAGTTCTTGACTTTGATTAACTGTTACATCATCATTTTTAGAGTTATTATGATTTTCAACTAATATAATAGCACCACATGATGGACATGATTCTGCAGATGCTGGTAATTCATCTCCGCATTCATGACAATGAATAATTTTTATGTTCTGAAAATCATCTTTGTTTTTTGTCATTTCTAATCTCCAAATTTCTATTCTCCTTCTCTAACTCCTTTTCCTCTATCTTTACCAGTAATCTTTCAATAAATACTCTATTTTCGATCAATTTCGAAAAACGTTCTAACTGTATGGGATTAATATAACTCCCCAATAATGGTGTTGCTAATAATGCCGCTTGGCTTGCAATGAAAGATATAGGTTTCATTGACTCAAGCATCATAATTATATAAGATGACATATTTGCTTTCACAATTCTTGAAGCAATAATATCTGACTGTAATTCTGTATCTGAATCTTCAGGGATATCATTTATTAAATCTAAAATTATTTGTAATCTATTCATTTAATATATAAACATCGCATCGCCAAATGACAAAAAACGATATCTCTCTTGAATTGCTTCATGGTATGCCTTCATTATATTATCTCTTCCAGCTAATGCAGATATTAAAAGCAATAAAGTTGATTTGGGCATGTGAAAATTTGTTATCAATGCATCAACAGATTTAAATTTATACCCTGGAGTTATAAAAATATTCGTTGATCCAGTAGAATGATGAACTTCACCAAACTCATCAGAAGATGATTCTACAGTACGGACTGATGTCGTCCCGACACAAATAACTCTATTACCATTTATTTTAGTTTTGTTAATAATATCAGCGGTATCAGCAGGCATCTCGTACCATTCTTCATGAATTATATGATCCATTACATTTTCTGTTTGAATAGGTCTAAATGTACCCAAGCCTACATGTAATGTTACAAATGCAATATTAACATCTTTATCTTTCAGTTGTTTAAAAATTTCATCAGTAAAATGTAATCCTGCTGTTGGCGCAGCACTCGAACCTTCAAATCGTGCATATACAGTTTGATAAACATCTCTTTTATCTGGGGCAGGTCCATTATAAATATATGGTGGTAGTGGTAATTCTCCGAACTCATGAATTAAGTCATTCACAGATTTATTAACGACATTAACTCCTGTTGAAAATTTTATTATCCGTCCCCCATCAGGAATATATTGCAAAATTTCACATATTAATTCGCCATTACCAATTTCAATTATACTACCTTCTTTTAATCTTTTTCCAGGTTTGACAAGAGCTTCCCAAACATCATTTCCATTTGTCTTTAGTAATAATAATTCTGCTT
>JBIJDE010000010.1:0-29236 GCA_044344305.1 Armatimonadota bacterium | reverse complement strand
CGGTACCAACCGTAACAATAGCTAAAACTGAAGCTACAGAAGTAACAACAGAATCAGTCAGCCAGGAAGAAGCTATAAAACGCGTACGTAACACCGGAAAGTCAGCAAGACGCCGGTAAGAAATAGAATATAATCCCGCCTTAAGAAATTAAGGCGGGATTTTTTTTGTCAATTAAACTTGTATTTATTGGAAGATCTGTATGCCACAGATGTCAATTAATTCGGGAATATATCAGGATTCCCTATATCATTTCGGTATACAGGACTTTTGCTTTTGTTCAGTCAATACGGGGCAACCACAATGAATTGCCCTTACAATATCTATAAAAGTGAAAGTCCTGATTATAGAATAATTTAACACGAATCACCTGTTGTAATTATCGTTAAGTTGGCATTTCTCATAATATTTAAAAAATATCTAATTTTTTCATTATTTCTATTCAACCACTATTGAAAGTTATTATTATGGGGTATAATTTTGTAAATATTCTGATAATATTACCCGATAAGGAGAAAGTATGTTAAAGAAACTCATCATTTCACTGGCTTCTCTTGCCGTTTTTTCGATGGCTTTTGCGCAGGATATTACACTGCCAAAGGAAGTTTATGCCAGTCCTGGACCACATGTTGTGGTGAATGGCAACTATTTAAAAGCGCAGTTAGTGAGTCGCAACGGTTCATTGTTACTGCCGATGCGTACAGTATTTGAGGCTCTGGAAGCTAAAATAGGTTGGGATGGAGCTACTCAAAAAATTACTGCTACCCGTGGTACTGTTGTGGTTACTCTGTGGTTGAATAAAGCGACCGGTATGATTAACGATAAACAGGTTACCTTATCCACTCCACCATCATCCATTAACAATATGACCTATGTACCACTCCGTTTTCCGGCAGAGGCATTTGGTGGCGAAATTAAGTGGTATGACAAGTTGCAGACTGCAGCCATAACCATCGCGCCGGTTGTTGTTGCAACGGAACCTGTTGCCGCACTGGTTACTAATAGTGGTATTCTTGTTGACAAAATGTCGACACCGGTATTGGCTATATTGATTAAAATCGCGACAGATGCTGAACCAAAATTGATTCAATTAACCAAGGCAACCACTTTCACCCGAACATTATCAATTGATACCCTGGTAAAAACCGCAAAATTTGATGATTTACAGGCTGGTGACCAGATAGTTGTAACCCTTGATAATAGCAATAATGGTATTCAAGTAGCGGCTATATATTCAACGTTAACAGATAAATTGGCTGGTTTAGCGAATAAGAAACTGCTGATGGCAGACGGTAAACTGTATTCACTGAATGCGGACGCAATCATTGTTGATACCAATGGCAAAACGATGAAAGAGGCTGACATTAAAACCGGGGATTTGCTGATACTAAGCCTGGTACCCAACACAACAAATATATGGAAACTGGTAATGCCATCGGCACCGGTTGTAGTGACTCCCCCAGTTGTTACACCACCTACTGCAACGATAGTCACCAAAACTTTTGTCATGACTTCACCGGCAGCAAATGGAAGATTTGGCGACACCATCGCCATTGCCGGCGAAGCAACCGCAGGTACAAAGGTGAACATAACTATCAATTACACGGTAAATGCTATCGTTAAAATAAAAGATAATTTGTATAAAAATACCGTAATAACTAATGACAAAGGCATATGGACTACCGATGTAATTAAGACTGCTGTTCCATTTCTGGGTGGACCAGCAGACGTATTGACTATAGTAGCAGACCAGTTAGATGCAAATGGGAAAATAGTAAAAACTATTACAAATACCGTCACCTTCAATCGATAGTCTTCCCAAATATAATATTCAGGGGTAGTTGTAACAGATTACCCCTGATGTATTGCTGACCGACTAATTTCCTAATCCTTACCCTCTAACCTCTCACCATCTTACTTAATTTTAACTAACTAATATTTTAATAATAATTGTATAATTTTTTATATAATTTAGCAGGAATCTTTCGGTAATGGTATAAATTATTAATTGTTCAGTAATTAAATGTTTGAGGGGGTATATTATGCCGGTTACACAGTTATCAGTATTTTTGGATAATACCGCCGGACGATTAGCGGAAGTATCCCGTATATTAGGTGAAGCAGGGATAAATATTCGCGGATTTTCCGTGGCGGATACCGCCGATTTTGGAATTCTCCGGTTATTGGTGAATGATGAAGCAGGGGCAGTCTCTGCACTTCGTACTGCCAAATTCACCGTTCATGAAGGACCAATTATTTTGGCACGTGTGCCGGATAATCCCGGTGGGTTGGCAAAGGCACTGGCTGGTTTTACAGCACGCGGTTTGAATGTGGAATATTCATACGCCATTGTGCAGTCATTAATAGCATTTGGCGTTGAAGATGTTACCGCCGGTGAAGCGGTATTATCAGAAGAAGGCATTGAATTGATTACCCCAGACGAGTTGAAGGAGTTATAAGACAACAATGAATATCCCACAAATGATTATCCTCATTATTTATGTTCTCATAATGTTGGGCATTGGCTACTGGTCAATGAAAAAAACGAAGAACATTGGCGACTTTTTCCTTGGTGGTCGTTCTCTCGGGCCGTGGATGAGCGCATTTGCTTATGGTACTACTTATTTTTCCGCGGTATTATTCATCGGTTACGCCGGTAAATTAGGCTGGGGATTCGGCATTCACACTATGTGGATTGTAGTTGGCAACACTATAGTCGGCACATTATTGGCGTGGATGGTACTGGCTGGTCGCACTCGGGAAATGACTACAAAACTGAATGCGATTACCATGCCCGAGTTCCTGGCGGCGAGATATAACAGTAAAATCCTCCAGGTATTATCCGCCATTGTCATCTTCATCTTCCTGGTACCATATTCCGCGTCAGTAATGATGGGGTTGAGCTATTTATTTGAAATGACCTTGAAATTAGACTATACCATGACAGTAATTTTTCTAACTCTGCTTACCGGTGTGTATCTGGTTATGGGTGGTTATTTTGCGGTTGCGGTCAGCGACTTCATCCGAGGAATTATCGAGTTTCTTGGTGTTATGCTGATGGTGTATTTATTAGCTGGCCATGTTGGCGGTTTTTCTGTTGCTACCACCAAGTTAATGGCAGATCCAACGATGGCACCGGGATTATTGAAAAGTGTAATACTCGGAACAGGACCGCTATCGATAACGATTCCTGGTTGGGTTACCTTGTTTTCATTAGTGTTAATCACCAGTTTTGGTCCATGGTCACTGCCGCAAATGGTACAAAAGTTTTACTCCATTCGCAGCAATATGGATATTAAACGCGCCATGCTTATCGCCAGTATATTTGCGTTGTTCATGTCATTTGGTGCATATTACAGCGGTGCATTAACTCATCTTTATTACAGTACCGGTTTGCCCGCCGAATTAATGGGACCTAAAGGCCCTATTTTTGATAAAATAATGCCACATTTCATCACCACTGTAGGTCTTCCAGAGGTTTTGGTGGTAATTATCGTGCTGATGGTATTCTCTGCGTCAATGTCCAGCCTATCGTCGTTGGTGCTGGTGAGCAGTTCCGCCATAGCGGTTGATGTATACGGCGCATTTGTCGACCGTCACACTAACCAGAAAAAGACCATGTCATTGATGCGCATTTTATGCGGTGTATTCGTGGGATTAACCCTGTATATCGCTTTGATTAAACCGACATTTATTGTTAACTTGATGGTTATATCATGGAGCACCCTGGCTGGTGTATTTCTTGCTCCATATATATATGGTTTATTCTGGCGTCGTACCACTCTGCCGGGAGTATTCGCCGGGGTATTTTCAGGTCTGGCATGTGCCATCGTGTTATTTATGGCATGGGGTTCAAACGGCGTTCCATTGGCTGGTGCAATCACCATGTTCCTGCCGATGATAGTTGTTCCTATTGTCAGCCTGATGACCAAGCCGATGTCGGCGGAGCATATTGAAAAAGTATTCAGTAAAGATGAAACCGTAGTCGAAGCGTCAACCGGCGGTTTTGAAAGTATATAAAGGTGATATGTAAAAATGTCTGATAAAAAACATATTATTTGGAATAAGAAATGGGAATGTGCAAGCCGCGCCGATATTCAGTCGCGGCAATTGTCAATGTTACAGGAAACTGTAAAATATAGTTACGAAAAAGTACCGTATTATCGGGCAAAGATGGATGCGGCAGGACTAAAACCTTCGGATATCCGCTGCTTGGCGGATGTCCGGTTGCTGCCTTATACCACAAAAGCTGATTTTCACGATACTTATCCATTTGGGATGTTTGCTGTACCTAAAAATGAATTAATCCGCATACATTCATCAAGTGGTACTACAGGCAAGCCTACTGTAGTGGGATATACGAGAAATGACCTTGATACTTGGGTAGACCTGGTGGCGCGTATGGTTTCGCAGGCAGGTGTCACCCCCGACGATATCGCCCAGATATCATTTGGCTATGGTATGTTCACCGGCGGATTTGGTCTGCATTACGGGTTAGAGCGCGCCGGGGCAACAGTAGTGCCAGTATCTTCTGGAAATACTGACCGCCAATTGATGTTCATGCAGGATTTTGAAACCACCACCCTTATTTCCACACCATCATACGCCGCGCACCTCGCCGAGGAAGTACATAATCGTGGTTTGAAACTTGGAGAAGAAATCAAGTTGAAATTGGGCTTATTCGGTGCAGAGCCATGGACCGAAGGAATGCGTACCCGCATCCAATACGAATTAGGATTAAGCGCGACTGATAACTATGGAATGAGCGAATTATGCGGACCAGGATTCAGTGGTGAATGTGAAATAGCGAAATCCGGCATGCACATCGCTGAGGATATGTTCCTATGGGAATTGATTAATCCTGAAACTGGTGATCCAGTGCCAGAAGGCGAAATTGGCGAATTGATAGTAACTCCATTATGGAAAGAAGCATTGCCAGTAATAAGGTATCGCACCCGTGACCTGACGATGGTAACCACTGAAAAATGTATTTGCGGTCGAACCAGTGCCAGAATGTCCCGAGTAAAGGGACGTACCGATGACATGCTGATTATCCGTGGCGTAAACGTATTTCCTACCCAAGTGGAACATGTGCTGATGGAGACCGAAGGCACATCACCGCATTACCTGTTGGTAATTACCCGTGATGGTTCGCTGGATACTCTGGAAGTATGGGTGGAAGTATCAGAAAAACTATTTGCTGAGGGACAAAGCAGTCTGAGCAAAATGTCTGAACTGCAGCACCAGTTAGCCAAGAAGATCCATTCCTCACTGGGCCTTTCTGTAAGAGTGAAATTAGTCGAACCACAAACTCTGGAAAGAAGCCAGGGTAAAGCAAAAAGGGTAATTGATAAACGAGAGCTTTAGAAAAATTAAAAATTATTATCAGTTTTTTATCGGACGGATTGGTCATATTGGACTGATCTGTCCGATATTTTTTAATAAGACCGGAAACTAAAATTATAATAAACCTTCAAAATTAAGTAAGCTGATAATAAAAAAGTTCGGTTGAACAAGGGGACTGGCTTTTATTCGGAAAGTTTAGTCCTATTTTATGTTAGAGTGGCAGTCCGAATAATTGCCTGTACCCGATGGGTTCGAAAGTAATGGTAAAGAGAAAAACTCGGGTTTAAAGGATTATTGAATTAGATGGAGTAATTTATAGTAGAGAAATCAAATGACGAATCACACCCACATAGGCGTATATGCGGTAATTATTCGCAATAACTCTATATTGTTGATAATGAAAGCGCGCGGGCCATATACCGGCCGCTATGACCTGCCAGGGGGAAGCATTGAGTTTGGCGAGTCTCCGGAAGATGCCTTGTGTCGTGAAGTTATTGAGGAAACAGGTTTGCGATGTGTAAGTTGCCACTTAACAAACACCCTGTCACATGTCGAACATTACCTGAACATTGCGGACGAACCTGTAACACTACACCACATTGGCATAATTTATCATGCCAATGTCGATGAAAATGATATTATAAACACCACCGGCGATAGCCAGGATTCACTCGGTGCTGCATGGCATTCGCTTACAGATATTGATATAAACAATTTATCACCATTTGCTAAAGCTGTTATCCGTAAATAACCTTGTGTTGTTGATGTGCCTGAAAATAGATAAAGTAGAGACGCAATATTTTGCGTCTCTACATATTTAACTGCTTATTTGCAATTCTTTGGACATTTTTTATCACAATCTCTATCAGATGATATGATGAGTGGTTTGATGTCCCATATTTGGTTCGCATATTCATTGATGGTGCGGTCGCTGCTGAATATTCCAGAGCGGGCGACGTTGAGGATGGACATGGTGGTCCATTTTTCCTCGTCGCGGTATGCTGCGCCGGCATTGTTCTGGGCTTGCAGGTACTTCTCAAAATCTGCCATTACAAAATATTCATCGTGATAACGAACAGAATCTAATATCGGACGGAAAAGTCCCGGTTCACCCGGACTGAAAAAGTCGCAATCAATCAGATGCAATACCCGCTGCAGGATTTCACTTTCTTCGATATATGTCTGTGGGTCATATCCTTCCCGGCGCATCGACATTAATTCTGGTGCGGTATGGCCAAAGATGAATATATTATCTTTGCCGACTTCACCGAGTATTTCTACGTTTGCCCCATCGAGGGTTCCCATGGTAATCGCGCCATTCAAGGCGAACTTCATATTGCCGGTGCCAGATGCCTCTTTACCGGCGGTTGATATCTGCTCAGACAGGTTTGCTGCCGGGATAATCTTTTCAGCGGCTGAGACCCGGTAATTAGGCACGAATACCAGTCGCAGAAAATCGCGGGTGTCTATATCGTTATTCAATGTATCGGCAATGCGATTGATGAACAATATTATCAGCTTAGCCATGTGGTATGCCGGTGCTGCTTTGCCGGCTATTATGCATGTTCGCGGAGTGACTATCGCGTTCGGGTCATCTTTCAGACGTAGATATTCTGCAATGATAAATAATGCAAAAAGAAGCTGACGTTTATATTCGTGCATTCTTTTTACCTGAACATCAAACATGGTATATGGCGACAGTATCACTCCGGTTTCGCGTTGAACCAGATCAATCAGAGGCAGTTTACAGTTATGTTTCACTTCACGCCATTGCTGACGAAATTGCGCGTCGTTCAGGTATGGTTCGAGATCGCGAAGCTTGGTTAAATCTTTTACCCATTCCTCGCCGATAGCAGAAGTGATCAGATGGGACAATCCCTGGTTAGCTTTGCGTAGCCAGCGACGGGGAGTGACGCCGTTTGTCATATTTGTGAACTTTTCCGGCCACATAGCGGCAAAATCGCCAAATATAGTCTCGGTCATTAATTGTGAATGTAATGCCGCAACGCCGTTAACCTTATGGCTGCCGGCAACAGCAAGGTGCGCCATACGGACAGATTTTAACCCGTCTTCATTTATGATAGACATACGGCGCATTCGGTCAATCTGACCGGGGTAATAACGCATGACCTCTTTCATGAAATTATGGTTAATCAGGTAGATAATTTCCATATGTCGAGGAAGTAGATGATCCATCATCGCTACCGGCCAAACCTCTAATGCTTCGGGCAATAATGTATGGTTAGTATAGCCAAAAGTATCAAAACATATCTTCCACGCTCTGTCCCATTTTAAATTTTCATCATCAACCAATATGCGCATTAATTCTGGTATAGCCAATGCAGGGTGGGTATCGTTTAGTTGAATAGCAACTTTTGATGGAAATAATTTCCATTGGGTACCATGTTCGCGTTTAAACCGGAAAATCACATCTTGCAATGTGGCCGACACCAGAAAATATTCCTGGCGCAGACGCAACTCTTTACCGCTTTGCGCACTATCATCGGGGTACAATACTTTAGAAATATTTTCTGACTTTACTTTCTTATGTACAGCGGCAAAATAATCGCCAGAATTGAAATCCTGTAGATTGAAATCTTCAGAAGTTTTTGCAGCCCACAGGCGCAAGGTATTTACGCTGTTGGTATCATAACCGGGGGTGGGGGTATCGTAAGCCATTGCATATACTTCTTCAGCTTCACGCCAAATTGATGTGCGACTGCCATTTCTTTCATATTGGTGCTCAATATGTCCGCCAAACCGGATTCGATATTGGTATTCAGGACGTGATATTTCCCACGGGTTTGTCAGGCTCAACCAGTTATCGGGAATCTCTGCCTGGCGTCCTTCAATAATTTTCTGATGAAACAACCCGTAGTCATAACGAATGCCATAACCAAAAGCTGGGATGCCCAGGGTGGCAAGTGAATCCAGGAAACATGCCGCTAATCTGCCAAGGCCGCCGTTGCCAAGAGCAGCGTCAACCTCAATTTCACGTAGTTCCTCCAAATCCATTCCCATTTCCTGCAGGGCTTCATGGCATTGGTCATATAATCCTAAATTAATCAGACCATTGCCCAAAGTGCGTCCCATGAGGAATTCCATTGATAGGTAGTAAAGCCGTTTTGGCTTAATTTCACCGTGCGTATCCTGGGTTAAAATCCATTTTTCCAGCATTCGCTCGATTACAGAATATGCGACAGAAAGATATTTATCATATTCAGTCGCCCTTTTCATCCCTTTTCCCAATCGGTACTCAAGGTTATTCAGGATAGACTTCTTTAAAGAATCAGCATCAATACCGCGGCTGCTAACCTGCCAGGACTCAGAAAATTTATCAGACATAATAAATGCCTCCATAATTGCTGTGACAAAAGCTGTGACAATTAATATAACAATGTCTAAATATTACATTGCATGACACCACATGTCAAACTATATCAAACTATATTTGTTTAACTATATCCAAAAAAAACAGCATCAATATTTGAATATTGTTAACTATTTTCTAATAGACTTGACCGTTAATAAGCAATTCACAAGTCAGCTTTAATTATCCATTCATACTTTACCACTGCTGTATTTCCAGCAGATTAAATGATTACTCTTCATCACCATTCTCAAAGATATCCATCATTGCCGCTGATTGTCGTCCACGGAACTCTTTAACGGCATTTTCTGTGCGTTCACGCTGATTTGCACTGGCTGGTCGCGCCCGCATTGCCGACCACTCGCGTAGTGCCATAATTTTATCTTCAGCAGTGCGTGACAACGGAATTGTTTCTTCTATTGCTTCTACCAAATCTTCGGTTACCAAATCACGCTCTTTAGCAAAGGCATTGTACAGTCCTGCGATTATAGCTTGTTCCAACTCTGACCCGCTGAAACCGTCGGCCGCTTCGGCTATTTTTTTCATGTCAAATTTGTTAGGGTTGCGTTTTCTTCTCTTCAGGTGAATGTTCAGTATCTGTTCGCGTTCCTCGGCAGACGGCAAGTCGGCGAAAAATATCTCGTCAAATCGACCTTTGCGTAATAATTCCGGCGGCAGTCCAGTGATATCATTGGCAGTGGCAACCACGAATACCGGAACGGTCTTTTCCTGCATCCAGGTGAGCAATGACCCGAACACCCGCGCGGTAGTTCCGCCATCAACCGACCCGGAACTCTGCATACCGGACATCGCTTTCTCGATTTCATCAATCCACAGTACTACCGGTGATATCGATTCGGCTATTTTAATGGCTTTTCGCACATTATCTTCTGATGACCCGATATAGCTGCTGAATAACCTACCCATATCCAGACGCAGCAACGGCATACGCCACAGGTTTGCCACTACTTTCGCCGCCAGCGACTTGCCGCATCCCTGTACGCCAGTGAGTAATACACCGCGTGGGGCAGGCAGTCCGAAATCACGGGCTTTTTTGCTGAATGCGTTGCGCCGCTGCTGCAGCCAGCTTTTCAGCAGGTCCAACCCACCCAAATCATCCAGACCCGCCACAGCGTGGTAATATTCCAACAAGCCGGATTTGCGGATTAACTGTTCTTTTTCTGCTACTATCAAGTCGATATCAAACTTTTTCTTTTCTACCACACAGCGGGCAAAAACATTATCAGCCTCATTCAGCGTCAAACCCAATGCTGCTTTTAATATCATTTCCCGTTCCTGCAATGTCGGGGTGATATCGATACTTGCCGCTTGTTTCACTTGTTCATGCACCCGGGTAAGCAATTTATCCATATCATCCAGGGTGGGTAGCGGGTAATCAATTACGTTGATATCCTTCTCCAACTCAGCGGGAAGTTCCAGCACTGGACTGATGAGGATTATCGTTTTGTAACTGGTGTGCAATTGGTCGACCAAATCACGTAATTTACGGACAGCGGAGATACGGTGGGCAAAGTTTGCAGATAGATAAGGATGGAAATCCTGTAAAATAAAGATAGCTTTTTCGTTAGTGGTCCGAATTACTTCAAGAGCGTTAAAAGGATCCTGGGTCTGTTTGTCCGGTGTGCGCAGTTTATTGTCGCCGGTTGCCGGTTGTAGTCCCATCGTTTCTGACCACACATAAACCGAACGGCGCGCTTCCCGCGCTATTGTCTTAACAGCTTCTGTAACCCGCTCTTCCTCATAAGATATCAAATAAAGAATTGGATACCGAGCGCGAATAAGCGTAGATATTTCCTGAATTATTCCCATTAGATGCCCTCAACGTTAATATTAACCTTAGTGGTTAGCGTATTTGATTGTAATTTTTTCTTTAATAGGACTTTAGCTTTTGGCACTATTTTCCATCGAACATCCGACCGATCCGTCAAATCCGACCGATCCAACTGATTAACAAGCGAAAGTCCTGTGATTTTTTACCGCGGTCAAAACTTCATCACTGAACAATTACCGATATACCCTGTAATTTATTCAGCATCTTTTCCGCCATATTTTTGTTTATGGTTAAATTAACCTGCCATCGGCGGCGACGACCACGGGTATTTATTTCTATCTGTACCGGTGATTGCCCTTTGCAGCTATTAAGAATCGCGAACAGGTTTTGCAAATCATCCAGCGGAAATATTGATTCATCTATGCTAATCGAACATGGGGCATCAGGGTCAGGTGGCGGTGCATCATCATTATTTCTTTTAAATGATGGCACATATTCTTGCATTGCCACGGCAGGAGCGGCATTTTTACCATAGCCATTTCCGTTAAATCCATTACCACCGCGTCCACGCCGTGGAGATGCTTGTTGCATTTGTTGTATTGCGTCTTCATCATCAACCGGTGCAATTGCCACCGCTATCAGCTTGGCTTCCGCCTTTTCCACTTCAGTGTCATCATCGGAATCTTTCACAGTTGCATTATTTTTACTGCCGCCAAGGTCAACGGTTGCTTTTACTAATACAATGCCGTCCTGATTTAAATATTGTCCGTATTTTTCCAGTCGGTCGGCGAAAACGGTTATTTCCACATTTCCGGTGAGGTCGTCCAGGTTAAGGAATGCCATCTGCTTGCCGGCTTTGGTAATAAAGTTTTTCACCCCTACCAACATACCGCCGACGATAACCTCGTCGCCGTCGTTCAGGTCGGATAACTCTTCCACCGCCTTTGTACGATATTCATCAAGAGCATCGCCGCAAGTGTATAACGGATGGCTGGATACATATAATCCCAGTGCTTCGCGTTCCATTTCCAGCTTGATATTTTCATCCAGGTCGGGCAGGTCGGGCATTTGCGGTGTGGTAAGGTTTGCTGTTTCCGCGATTTCGCCAAACAACGAACTCTGTCCCGCCGCCTTATCGCGGGCGGTCAGCGAACTGCATTCCATCGTCTGGTCGAGAATCGCCAACTTTTGCGCGCGATTGCCAGGCAAACTGTCAAAAGTGCCGGATTTTACCAGTGCTTCAATAACTTTGCGGTTGCATGCCTGGGAAGATATACGACAGCAAAAATCCATCAAATCGACAAATTCGGATTCTTCATTGCGCGATACCAACAGTTTTTCCAGTGCCGCGCCGCCAACGCCATTGATGGCAGATAATCCAAAACGAATCTTTCCGGCCTCAATACTGAATCCTATTTCAGATTTGTTGATATCCGGCGGCAGTACTTCGATGCCCATTTTTCGTGCTTCCGCAACATATAGACTTACTTTATCTTTCGTATCAGATATGCTGGTTAGTAATGCGGTCATGAACTCAACCGGGTAATTTGCCTTTAAAAATGCTGTCTGATACGCCACTACTGCGTAACATGCCGAATGTGCCTTGTTGAACGCGTATTTCGCGAACTCCTGCAATCTCTCCCACAACTCGTCCGCCTGGGTATCATTGAATCCTGATGTCTCTTTTACTCCGGCTTTAAATGTTGGTTCCAACTTCGCCATTTTATCGAGCATCTTTTTACGGAGCGCGTTGAGCAGGTTGTTGGAATCCACCATGTTAAGACCGGCGACGTCGCGACCAATTGCCATAACCTGTTCCTGGTAAACAAGAACGCCGTAGGTTTCTTTCAGAATCGGTTCCAGGCTGGGATGCAGGTAAGTGATGGTGGACTTATCATGTTTGCCTTGAATAAACCGTGGAATTTCCGCCATCGGACCAGGACGGTATAACGCAACCATCGCGATAACATCGGTGATGCAGTCGGGACGCAACTTGCGCAGGTTGTTCCGCATACCAACGGATTCAAGCTGGAATACTCCGGCGGTGATTCCCTTGGACATTAATTCGTATGCCTTGGGGTCGTCCAGTTTCATTGTATCCAGGTTGTATTGCACGCCATAATTCTTATCGATGAACTTCATGGCGTCTTTTAATACCGTCAGGGTGCGCAAACCCAGAAAGTCCATTTTCACCAGTCCGGCAGCTTCTGCCTTGGGATATTCCCACTGGGTCATGATGCCGCCGCCGTTTTTCTCGGTAGCGCGTTGTAATGGAGCCAGGTCTACCAGCGGGTCGCGGCCGATAACTACCGCCGCCGCATGGGTGCCAAAATGGCGGGCGATATCTTCCAACTTTTTCGCCATATCAATCAGAACACGTACCGACTGATCGGTGTCATACAGTTCTTTTAACTGTGGAATCTCTTCCAATGCGGCATTTAGGCTTTTTGCGTTGCCAATCATCTTTGACAACCGGTCGGCTGTTTGCAGTGGAATATCCATTGCGCGGGCAGCATCCTTCACCGCTGCTCTCGCTTTCAATGTTCCAAATGTTGCTACCTGTGCCACCTTGTCAGCACCGTATTTATTTACCACATAGTCGATAACTTCACTACGGCGGCTATCTTCAAAGTCGCAGTCAATATCCGGCATGGTCGAACGGTCGACAGACAGGAAACGTTCAAACCACAGTCCGTATTCCAATGGGTCCAGCGGGCATATTTCGGTAAGATATGACGTTATGGCACCGGCACCAGAACCGCGGATGCCAACTAAAATACCGTTGTCCCGCGCCCATTTTAAAAAGTCGCGTACAATCAGGAAGTATGCGGAAAGCTCTTTTTGCTGAATAATATCCAGCTCGTAGTCCATTCTTTCCTGCGCCTGGGTGCGTTTTTCCTCGTTATCGGCAAATACAACATCTAATTTAGTCTGGCAAATCTCGCGCAAGTAGGTATTCGTATCATATCCATCCGGCACTTCATAACGCGGCAATTGCGGATTATCCAGTTCAATTTCAACATTACACAATTCAGCGATTTTAGCGGTATTTTCCAACGCTTCCATATCACGTGGGAAAACATCTGCCATCTCTTCCGGTGTCTTAAAGAAATGTTCACTGGAATAGCTGAAGTTTCCTTTTCTGTGGTCAGCAACAGTCTTGCCCATACCGATACAGACGAGAACTTCATGTGCGTCAAAATCATCACGGCTGTTAAAATGGGTGTCATTAGTGGCTGCCAGCGGTATTTTCAGTTCTTTCGACAATTCGCGCAATACATCATTAACTATGAACTGGTCGGGATATATTTTATTCGTCGGGGTGTTGTGGTCCTGCAATTCCAAGTAAAATCCATCCGCGCCAAATAGCTCGCGGTATACGCTGCACCTTCGCCGCGCTTCATCGATATTATTGTTTATGATAAGTTGGGGAATCTCGCCACCGATACATGCAGTCAGACAAATCAATCCTTCCGCATATTCTCGCAGCAATTCGTGGTCAAGTCGTGCGTTGTAATAAAAACCTTCCAGATTAGCCCGGGTGGCAAGTTTGATAAGGTTGTGATAACCGACATTATTACGCGCCAGTAAAATTACATGGTCGGTATTTTTCTTGCCGTCCTTCTTCTCATACCGGTCAGCGCAGATATATCCTTCGTAACCGATAATCGGTTTGATATTAGCCTTTTTCGCTTCCTGATAAAACTCAACCACCGCGTGAAGATTGCCATGGTCGGTAACCGCGACAGCGTTCATCCCCCGTTCTTTCGCCATCTTGGGTAGATGACAAATTCGCGTGGCACCGTCTAATAAACTATATTCAGAATGGACATGAAGATGTACAAATGGAATGGTAGACATTTTCTCTCTCCAGTCATAACGCGTCGGTCGATAATTTAAGATTTTCTGCTATTAACGCTATTTATGCTGTAAGAGAATTATATCACACACTAATAGTCAAGTCCAAGCGGAGAAAATATTTTTTTGAAAAAAGTTTTTAAAGATCTACAAAATAGGATTTCTTGAATGTGGTATGAACTAACCGAAATAAAATTCCCATTGAGTGCCAGGGGGAATCATGGTGGAGAGTGTGAACGTGAAAAATTCATGATTTGAAGAGGCTCTTGCAAAACTCGGTGGGACAGACACCAGCACAGCTTCGCCGCTTGATGTCAGTCCCTGATTTACTCTCAAAAAACGTTAAACAACAATTTAACATTTAAAAAAAATATAGGTTTTGCAAGAGTCTGTAAATTTTAAAATATCAGAAGGTATTTTAATCTAAAATTTAAAAACTGAAAACTTCTCCTACTTATTCCGCAACCAGTTCCAGGGTAGAATCCGTATCATCATCAACTACCACTGTTGTCCATTTTCCTGCTGGCAGGTTAATGCTGGTGGTCATGATATTGAATGCGCTAAGTATTCTCCAGGTTGGTTTTATGCGGAAATTGATATCTTTCCAGGGACCGTTGCCGCGAATTAATACCGATTGGGGGTATTTATTTCGTTTTTCTAATGGCAGGTTGATGGTTATGGCGGTGGTTAGAGGTGTTCCAGCGTTAAACCTTCCTGCGTCTGGTTGATAGTTCACCGGGTATACTGTGGGGTTTGCGGATAACATATCATAAACTAACAATGTGCCATTTCCGCCTGTGCCATAACTGGGGACAAACTTACTGAAGGTAGGCAGCATTACTGCTTTATCTTTGCCATCCGGCAGCCATGCAGCCATTACCTTGTCAGTTTTTGCCGGAATATCTGCCGTTATATCATTCGCCTTTAAAACTTCGCTTATCTCACCTGCGGTATCAGGTATTTTCACCATCCAGCCTATTTTTTTTGTCCAGAAATCCCACCATTCGCGAGTTGGCAAGATTATATATTGTCCCGGCAGCAGGTTAGCGAGGGTGATATTTCCCTTGTCATCAGTAGCCGTTTTTGCGATGAATCCGATTGAATTGATATCGATATTTGAATCATATCGCATATAACAATATGTTACCGGAATATTCACCATCGGGATGCCTCTGTTATCAGTCAGCAATGCCTTGTAAGTGATTCCGGTGGGGGTGGATGCTGGAACTGTTATGATATCGGTATTAGCAGGCAGAACATTGATATCTTTAGTTGTACCGCAATTTGGCAACATGAAACGCACTGTTTTAGTCCATTCTGGTATCATCAGCGAGCATCTGTTGGCTTCGTCGCGACTGTGATAAATCATTTGGTTAGGATTGTTATTTAACACTGCGATTATTCCGCGCGGTGCTGTGGTATTTGTTTCACTGAACTTCAGGTTTAACGCGCGCATTTTTACCGGTGCGACTTCAGTAATGTTCATACTTAGTTTGCCGTTTTTAACGTCATTTACATTAAAAATGGCAAATTGATTACCGGAGAAGTTTACGGCATAATTAGTTTGCCACAAATTATATTTATCTGTGTTTGAATATTTCTGCACCATATTTTCTGTTCCGCTGATAATGCCGGATGATAAAGAATTATCGGTAACCGGATTAGCCTGAGCACCAAAAGGCGACATTATTCGTATATCATCAGGGTTGGCAACGCCATTTATTATCAATTCGAGATTGCGCAATTTTAGTTCTTTCAGATTACCGTTTCCATATTCCGGTCGCCAAATAAGCATTGATCCTGCGCTTTTCTGCATCCAACAGCCAAGAATATCTTTCGAATTGCCATATACAGCCACGTCATTTTTATCCGCTGTTACCGATAATGTTGATATTTCGTTGGCATTCTTTTTTAATATATAATTTACCTCCGAACCACCAGGAACTTTAAATAAAATTTCTTTCATTTTGACAGTGATTTTTTCTTTTATCGGCAAATTTACGGCGATACCGTCATCGTCTAAATCAACGTTAACTCTATATGTTCCGGCTATTGGCGAGAATATCCTTATTTTCCCTGCGTTGTTTATCACCCGTACAAATTTCCCATTTGCAATCAATTGGTTAATCAGTGGGTCAATAGATGTTACTTTCACCCGAGAGATATCTGCTGTCGATTTATCATTATTTACAGTTTCAATATATCCATCTCCGCCGTTAACCAGGGGCAAGTTTATTTTTAATGTACTGCCGAATTGTTTATCTGCCAAATCCTGATATGGTAAATGCAATGAATAGACAGCTATGCGTGGTGTCGGTTCATTGGTAATGGCATACAATGACATGGGAATGCCGTAATTAGTTGAGAATTGAACAGGAGTAGTTGGTGTTACAGTAATATAATTAAGTTTTGTTCCCGCTTTGTATTCTAAACCATTAAACCATACCAGACGTGTGCCGGCCGGAAGATTGGGAATAGCTAAATTTACATATCCTTCTGCTCGTGGCGGCAGTGGCAATCCTGTGGGGTTATCAGTATTAAATGTTTGTGGCGTTATTCCATCTCCCCAAACTATTAACCGTCCCCCCGGCAGACCAGCCCATTTTATAATCCCATTTTCATCGCTTTTTGCTGCTACCACCTGTACAGTGCCATCCATTATATAACTGGCATTAATCATGGTATTTGCTTTTGGCTTGCCATCAGCACCTGTTAATTTTTGTTCAACTTTGTTGTTGCCGAATTGATATTGGGTGAGAGTTGACTTGCCTTCAAAATCAACCACCAGACGAGTATTCGGACCAGCTTTACCATCATTTCTAAGTTGCAGGTCAAATGACACCCCGGGCATCAATCCTGGAATAATGATTTTTCCATCGTTCACTTTCAGATCTTTCAGTTCTTTACTTTGACCACTGCGACGACCGGAAAATATACCCGGAGTAGCAACATTCATCCAATCATCCATGTACCAATTTGCCGGCATTATGCTGGAAATAGTACCGGAAACAGTCTTATCATTTGGCAATGGCTTGCCGTCACCATCTAATATTTTCAATGATATTTCTGCAGGTTGCGGGAAATCCATCGATAATTGGCGAGTTTTTTCTACTTTATCAAACTTGTATAATCGGTGAAATACATGTGGGAAATATTTATTGTCGTTTTTTACTCCCCACATTACAATGGCAATAGCAGTGGCATTAGTTTCGTTATACCAATATTTACCTTTGCCAAGGTCAACCGGGTTCACCCGTTTTTCCACACCGTCAACCATTGCACGGCAATCATGAGACATTTGTGCGTTATCCGGAAAATTATTTATGGTCATAACTATTCCCGGACGTACATATTTAAAAGTAGCTTCAGTAATTTTTTCATCAGCCAATGTTATTGTCTGTGCCACTAACTCGCCAATTGTAACAGTAACGTCACCAAGGGGAGCGATTGTTACAAATGAACCATTTACATCAGTAGTTATGGTGAATGTTTGCCCGCCACCAGTTACTATTACTGGTATAGTAGAAACCGGAACCCCTTTTTCATCTAATACTTTACCTTGCAAAAAAGTATATATAACATCCTCGGCAAATATCGGCAACGACAATAGCAATAAAAGTACAAAAAGAAAACCTTTTAACATGAAACAACCTTTTAATTTAAATTACGATGATTTTAGACACATAATATACGCAAGAGTAGTGGATTTGATGCAGAAAATGCTGGGGGTTAAGTACAAAGATGCGCCTTGTAAAGACGATTTTATAAACGCATCTTTTTTTAATACAATCCAACCCCATACGGGGTCAAAGCAATATTGATAAAATATGTATAGAGATAAGGTGCGATCCTGAGACTACTGATTAAAATGCTTTGTATAACTGAAAACTGAAAACTTATCCAATAAAATCCAAGTAAATAATTAAAAAAACAATATTATTCATTCTTTAAAAATGTTATCATTGCCGTATATTAATTCTGGAGTCTTAAAAATGAAGATTTCTTATGATAAATTAATATCGTCATCACGATGTTATATTTTAATATTGTTACTGGCTGTTTCGATGGCTATGGCATTTGCAAAGGTGCCCGATGGTTTTGTTACTACCTTTGCTGACATCCAGAAGTCTGCAAAAGAACGGCATGTCCTTATTTATCTGCACTTCACTACTGACTGGTGCGGGTGGTGTCGCAAAATTGAGTCGGATACATATACCGACCCGAAAGTAAAACAGGAATTATCCACCAACTTTGCAGCAGCCAGTTTGGATTGTACAGTACCACAAGGTGAAAAACCTTCAAGTGCTGTAAAGGTGAATTTGGCACTATATCAGAAATTCGGTGGTGATGGTTACCCGTTCATCGTAATATTATCTGAAGATGGCAATACTGTATTTCAAATTATTGGTGGATACATGCCAGTAGATTCATTTTTGCAGCAATTGAAAAGCGCGAAGAAAACCGAAAAAGATTACCTCGCTTTTCAGGAATATGCCGGCAAGGCTGACAAAACATCTTATGAATATTCTCGTATCGCTATGCGAATGATGACGCGAGTGCTTCGACCTGATGATGCTATCGCTATGGCAAAACAGATACTGACATTAGACCCGGAAAATAGTAAAGGTGACTTAATGGAAGCTGCCTGGATAATTTTACAAAATTTAAAGATGGACAAATGGGCGACCGATGGCAAACAATATATGGACCTTATTAATAAATTCGATGCAGATAACGCAAAGCGCTATTTGGAAAAGATGGTTTGGGTACAAGCAATTTCATTATTTGAAAATAAGCAATTCAAACAGGTTATCACCTATTTGGAAAACTTGATTAAAACGGCTAAAACGCTGGAGAATGAGCAAGATATCAAGGGAATGCTTGGAATTGCCTATTATGACACCGGCAATAAAACCAAAGCAATAACAACTCTTGAAGCAGCAATAAAACTCAACCCTAACAGCAGTCGTGGGAAATGGTTGCAGCAAATGCTGGATAAGTTCAAAGCTAAGTAATTACGAATTACGAATCACGAATTTATTTACATCGATGGGCAGGATGGGAAGGATATGTTATTTGCTTCGCAAAAAAATCCTGTAAATCTTGTTAATCATGTCTAAAAAATCGTTTCAAAAATCATTTAATCATACGAAATCATTTTAATCTGTGGTTCAGATGATTAATTACGAATTATGAAAATGTAATCTTTTTATAGGGGTTTTAAAATGAAAGTTTCTGTATGTGCTGATATGGTCTACGCGGGGATTCCCACTGTGGACGCAATGCGATTAATTAAAGCTGCTGGCGCAGACGCTGTAGAGTTTTGGGGTAGCGGTGGTAAAGATATAAAAGCCATTGCAAAGATGAGCCGGGAATTGGATTTGCCGGTGTCAGTATTCTGTGGTCCTGGTGATTTAATTTCACCGGATGCGCCAAATAATTGCCCTCTTGAACTGATAAAACTGGCAGAGATTTGCGACCAGTTGAATTGTCGTAAGTTGATATCCATCAGTGGCAGAGCACAATGCGATTGGACCCCGAATAATATGCATGACCGGCTGATAGCCACCGTAGAAGCCGCTATTCCAGTGCTGGAAAAATATGATTTGCAATTGTTGCTGGAACCGCTGAACGCCTCAGAGATGCCATATATGACATCCAGCCGTGAAGCATTCGACGTTTGCCGCATGGTAAACAACCCGCATGTAGCGGTGTTATATGACATCTATCACATGCAATATATGGAAGGCAATCTGATCAACACTATCAAAGCAAACTTGAAATACATCAGCCACTTCCACGCCGCTGATCTACCCGGTAGACTCGCCCCCGGCACCGGCGAAATAAACTATCCCAATATCGTAAATGTATTGAATGCAGCTAAATATGATGGCTATATAGGACTGGAATATCAGCCATCTGGCGACAAGGAAGTCGAGTTAAAGTATGTGATTAGTATGTTGAAAAGTTGAAAATTAGAAAGGTGTTAGGTGTTAGGTGTTAGGCCGTTAGCAATCAAATTCGAACAAAAAAGTCAGGATATTTAATTGTTGCCAATAATCTGGAGTTAACAACACGTCGACCCCTTTAGGGGTCTCACGTCTATAGAAATCGACATCAATATGATTAACGACCCCGTAGGGCGTCGAACATGCGTAGATTACCAGCAATTGTAGTACGACGCCCTAAGGGGTCGGATTATTTGTTGTACTATATCTATAGACGTTTGACCCCTAAACGGGGTCATGCCTTACATACTATAAATGTCATAATTCGGTATTTATAATAAAATTTACAGAAGGTAATTTTAATCTGAAAACTAAATACTTGTCCAATTCATTTGGGTTATGTTTTAAGTTTTTAGATAAAATGTGCCTCAAACGGAAGATAATTTGCCATTTGCCATTTGCCATTTGCAATTTATCTCTCCGTCTCGCTGGTTTTATCTTTGCAACTTTGCCAGGTTATGGTTGTGGCCGAATAGCACCATTATGTCGCCTTCTTTCGGTTCTACTTCCGGGCCGGGGAAGGTTATAAATTTTTCACCTTGTTTTATCAATAATAATTGCAATCCGTATTTGCTGGGCAGTTTCAGTTCGGCTATGCTTCTTTTCCACCATCCGCGCGGACAGTATATTTCCTGGATTCCAAAGCCGCCGGGTATATCAAGCGAGTCTATCATGTCGGTGGATGTGCCGACCATGTGTGCCAGTCTTTTTGCCATATCACGTTCTGGCTGTACGATTTCGTCGGCTCCGATGCGTTCCAGCACTTTGCGTTGCTGGTCGGTTAATGCCTTGCAAATAACGCGTCTTGCGCCTAATTCTTTCAGGTTAAGGGTGATGAGTACGCTTTCCTCAAGGTCTGACCCGCGACCGACTATGCAGATGTCAAAACTGGTTATTTCCAGCGAGCGCAATGCGGTAATATTTGTCGCGTCTAATTGCATGGCATTTGTCAGCAGTGGCGCGTTGCGTTCTACAACTGCCATATCGGTATCTACGCCAATGACATCATGACCCATGTTAACTAATTCAAGAGCAAGATTTTCTCCAAAATAGCCAAGTCCAATAATCAATATATTTGATGCGCCCATTTATTTTGCCTCATTTTAAATTAATATCAAATTGTCGCGATGTACCACTTCGTCATACGGGTGGGTACCGAGGATTTCCTCGATTTGCGCGGTTTTTTTGCCGGCGATTTTCTGCAGTTCACCCGCCGGATAATTCACCAGTCCGCGGGCTATTTCCTCGCCATTTAACCGACTGATTGACACCACGTCGCCAGCGTTAAATGCCCCGGATATCTGTTTAATTCCCACCGGAAGCAGACTGCTGCCGCGTTGCAATATGGCATTAGCCGCGCCTTCGTCAACAGTCAACGTTCCCTTGGGTGCTGCGGCGAATCCCAGCCATTGTTTGCGCGCCGCCATTTTCTCATCCATTTTAGCGGCAAATAACGTTCCTGTCACTTCTCCGCCTAAAATCTTTGCAATGATACCGTTGGTATGACCCAATGCCACCACGGTATGTGCTCCCATGCGGGTGGCGATTTTCGCTGCAGTCACCTTTGACTTCATGCCGCCGCGACCCACGCCGGATACACTGCCGCCTGCCATCGCTTCTATTTCCGTTGTCACATCGGTGACTTCATCAATTAATTTCGCGTCGGGGTCAATTGCTGGGTTGGCGGTATATAATCCATCAACATCGCTGAGGATAATCAATAGGTCGCACTGTACCTTGCCGGCAATCAACGCCGCTAACCGGTCATTCTCGCCGATCTGTACGCCCTCGATAGAGGTGGAGTCGTTCTCGTTAATAATTGGGACAATATTATGGCGGTGCATCATCGGCAACAGGGTGTTGCGAATGTGCAGGTATCTTTTGCGGGCGGAAATATCATCACCGGTGAGCAGCAGTTGCCCAACTACACAGCCATGACTGGTGAATAATTCATTGTAACAGGCGATTAAATCAACCTGACCGACGGCCGCCGCCGCCTGGCGCGTGGATAAATCCGGTCGCGGACCACCGATAAGCCCCATCCGGGCAAGCCCAAGCCGCACCGCGCCAGAGGTGACCAGCAATACCTCGCGACCCTCGGTTACCAGTGCCGCAATCTCCGCCACGATGCCGGATAATAACCCGGTGTTGAACTTGCCGTCAGCCGTCGCCACCAAATTACTGCCGATTTTTATAACAATCCGCCGTGCTTCAGCCAACTCACCGCGTGCGGAATTTTCCAATTGTTTTGTCGATTTTATCATTACTATAAAATTTCCGGTTATATACACAAATATCCTTTTTTTATCGATGTTGTTACTTTAGAAAACTTTACAGACGCAGGCAGATGGGAATGCTGTTGAATAGTCTATATATCCAACAGAACATGTTTTTTTACACTTCTTATGCAATTTTTATAACCCGTAACGAAAAGTCTGTAAGATGATTTTATCCCTACAATCCTATTAATCGATGTAATAAAGTCTATAAAAGGTGAACCATTATAACACAACCGTCAGTAACTATTGACACTTCCCACATCACAGGAATACTATTTAATATCAGGTTTGGATATTAGGGAGTGAATGGTGCTGGTATTTTTTGAAAATAAAAAAATCTGGATAAAATCTGCTTTTTTGCTTGCGCTGGCATGCGCGCTGTATTTCCTTATCTTCTCCACTGCTATTGCGTCTGAGATTATTTACGCGTTTCGTCGTGATACCCGAAACCAGGGTGAACAGGCTCTGGCGTTGGCGCGAAAGGCACTAAACCTGGCGGTATTAAACCATGAGCAACTGGATTTACCGAAAGAACTGCCGGATTTGCTGCAGATGCGCGGAGCGGTATTCGTCAGTGCGATGAACGCGCAAGGCGCGCCGGTATGCTGTATGGGCACTCTCGAACCGCAACAGCGCACCCTTGGCGAAGAGATTATCGCCAATGCACTGGTCGCCTGTGCAAATGATAAAAGATTTCCCCCGCTGAAACCGGAACAATTACCGAAAATTCGCGTCATTATATCTATAATCGGCGATGTAACGCCAATTGCCGACCCGCTGACCCTGGACCCGGTAACTGACGGCTTGGCGGTGCGAGGGGCAAACGAAACCGGCGTGGTGCTGCCCGGCGAAACAAAAGACCCGAAAAAGATGGTCGAGTGGGCACGCATTCGCGCAAAGGCAAAGAAAAACGATAAAGTGGAGTACCTGCGGGTAGAAGCGATACGCTTTGTTGAGCCGGTTAAGGCTAAGTGAATTTTTTGACATGATTAACATGATTGACATGATTATAAGGGGTTTACAAAATTCGTGAAAATCTTGTGATAATATAATGGTACAGACACCTTCTTGGCTTCGCCACTCGGTGTCAGTCCCTAATAATCGCTTCGACTTGTCGAAGCACCAAAAATCATGAAAATCATGTTAATCATGTCAAAAAAACCGAAAACTGAAAACTGAACACTAACCACTGCAATAAGGAGAGTCTTATGAAAATGCTGCGGAATTTGTTAATTACTGCGCTACTGGGCTTAGTTGCCTTTGCAATGGGCGCGAAGCCGAACGCGTTCACCCCGAATGTGTCGGTGCATATTTACCAGCGCATCTACCAGGTGAATAAACCGATAATTTTGCCGGTTTCTTTTTACAACCTGCATACCGTGCAGTTGTCGCTGTACCGGGTGAAGGTAGAGGATATTATCCCCAACGCGAAGGTGCTGGAAAACTCCTACAATGAAAAAGACCCGTTAAGCGCGGCGAATCGATTGCAGAAGATGAAGCTGAGCCGTCCATTCCGCACCCAACAGGTTACGACCAATGAAAAATATTACAATAATTATTGGTTTTACAAAAACGTGAAGATGGAAAAGCTGCCGGAAGGCGTATATGTGGTTGAGGTGAAGGGATTCGGGATAACCAAACGCTCATGGGTGGCGGTATCGTCGCAGGCGTTGTTGGTAAAACGATCTCCCGATGTGGTGAAGGCGTGGTTGGTAAATAGCAAAGACGGCAAACCGGTGAACGGCGCGCAACTGAAACTGTTCAACGAAGCCGGTTATGTAGAAACTGTCAGCACCGGTAGCGACGGATTAGCCACTTTCAAAACCGCACCCAAGCCGAAAGAACTGTTGTGGATAGCCTCGCAGGGGAAATCCCCGGCATTCGCCCGCGCGTCGCAGCCAAACATCGAAAAGCCATTCCGAACATATTTTTACACCGACCGTCCCATATATCGTCCCGGTCAACTGGTACAGTACCGCGGCACCTTGCGCGCGGTAAAACGCGGGGTATTGTCGCTGCCAAATATTGAATCTGTACATGTGCAGATAAAGGTTCGCGGCGACAGCATCGTCGCCGACAAGCATATTCCGCTTAATAAATGGGGGTCATTCTCCGGCGAATACCAACTTGCCCCGGAACCGCCATTGGGCAATTACAGCGTGGAAGTATCCGTCGGCGATTACCGCGAATATTATTCATTCAAGGTCCAGGCGTACCGCAAACCGGAGTTTTCCGCGACAATAACTACTCCCGCATTACATGTTGTTGGTGGCACAGAAATCCCGGTTACTATCGCTGCTACATATTACGCTGGTTCACCAGTATCTGGTGCCAAAGTTCGTTATAATGTAGTGTTCGACCATAATGATTTTAGCATCCCTATGAATATTATGAATGCTGTCGGGCTTGGTAGTCAGGCCAGTATCGGCATAGAAGAAAATTTTAACGGAATAGCAACATTGGATAAAGATGGAAAGTTTATTTTAAAAGTTCCGACTAAAGTAGTTCCATTTTGGCGTGTGATGACAGTAAATGCCACTATAACTGATGCGGCAAACCGTGAACAGGCTGTAAGTAGTAGAGATGTTCGGATAAATTATTCAGATTATAGTGTAAGGATATCAATGGATGATTATTTTTATTTGGTTAATAAAAAAATAGCTGTACCTATTTCAATACACGATACTGATTATAAACCGATTGCGACTAATGGTACTGTGAAAATTATTGAATATCTTGTAGATAGAAATGGTCGCGATTATGAGAAATCTGCTAATTATAAGTTTATTACAGATAATAATGGAAAAGGTACTATTACCTTTACACCATTACATCCCGGTACTTATGGTATCGAAGTATGGTGTGTGGATAAAAAAGGAATAGTTGATTATTTTTCCACAGATATTGAAGTAGTTGAAAAACTCGACGTACCCGCAACTCCAACTCTATACTCACACTTTCCGAAAAAAACCTACTTTCCGGGTGAGATAGCAAAACTGCATATACAGAGTTCACTTGTAGGTTCCACGTACCTGCTGACTATCGAGGGTGAACAACTGTATAAAATGGAAGTAGGCAAGATATCCGCGAAAGAATTTAACATAGAAATCCCGGTGAAGGCAGACTACCTGCGCGGGGTATATGTGATTATAACATTGATAAAAGACGGTGAATGCCTAAACAGGCATAATGACTTGAATGTACCCGTCAGCAATAAGCTGCTTAACATCAAACTTACCCCTGACAAGACTGTATATAAACCGGGAGAAACCGCCAGTTATGATGTCATTGTCACCAATCCAGACGGCAAAGGTGTCGAGTCGGAAGTAGGCCTGAACGTGGTGGACGCGTCTATATATGCAATTGAAGCAGACAATACACAGAATCCATATTATCTTTTCTGGAGCCAGCAAGGGATGCGTGTAACCGATGATTATTCACTCTCTGGTACTTATCCTGGTGGGGCATATCAGGTGGTGAATCAACTTCGTAGTTTTGATGATGTTGCTTATATACCACTTGCCCAGAAATCAGCTCCACATGCTGATTTTAATATTTATAAATTAGATGGTTCAGGTCAAAATTCAACACAAGGCGTCTCTATCCGCCGAAACTTTGCCGATACCGCCTACTGGGCACCGTCGTTAATTACCGATGCGGACGGTCATGGCAAGTTTACTTTCACTGTTCCCGACACCCTTACCTCGTGGCGCACCAATGCCTGTGCGTTAACTGCAGACAGCAGTGGCGGCAAGACGAATAACGACGTGAAGGTGAACCTGCCGTTGATGGTGCGACTGGCGCTGCCGCGATTTTACGTACAGCATGACGAAGCGACGGCGGCGGCGATAGTGCAGAATTACTCGGAAGTCGAGAAGACTGCCAAGGTCACCCTGACCGCGGAAGGGGTGAAGTTAATAGGCGCGCAGGAACAGACGGTGACGCTGCCGCCAAATGGTATAAAACGCCTTACCTGGAAGGTGAATGTGACCGGGGAGGACGCGGCCATATTCCTGTGCAGCGCGGATGCCGGGCCTGGAGCGCAAGACGCGACAGAGAGCACATTGCCGATATTGCCGGACGGCGCCAAACGTGTTGACGCGCAGGCCGGCATGAGTCCTTACGGTGAATATTTTAATCCTTTTACCACCAAAGTGAAGATGAAACTGCCGGATGGCGCGATAATGAAAAACTCGAAACTGGAAATATCGGTATCGCCATCCGTCGCCGGGCCGATATTTGATGCCTTGCAATACCTGGTGGAATATCCTTATGGCTGCGCTGAACAGACGATGAGCCAATTCCTGCCCAATGTCATCGTCGCCAAGGCAATGCGCGACCTGAATACCGGCCGTCCAGTTCCCAAAATGCTGGACCGGTATGTCAATTTCGGCTCCCAGAAACTGATGCGTTTTCAACATGGCGATGGCGGATGGAACTGGTGGGAATTTGACGCCAGCGACCCGGGCATCACCGCCTACATCGTGTATGGTTTGTCGATGGCGCGTGACGCCGGATACCCGATGGCGGCGGGTTCCATACCGCGCGGCGTGAATTACCTGACCAGCCATATGAATACCAATAGTCCGGCAGAAGCTACCTATATGCTGCGGGCATTGATGGTATCCAAAGTGTGGAACGGCAATATCGCCAAAATGACCGTCAAAATGGCGGATGAACTGATAAAGAAAGAAAAAACACTGGATATCTTCAGCCGCGCCAGCCTGGTGCTGGCACTGGAAGATTTGAGCAAGCAAAAAGGGATGGGCAAATATCATGATAATGCCGTAGTGATTGCGGATGAATTGGATAAGTTATCTATAAATACTGATGGTGATCTTAAATATGTCGATGGATTCATGTTGTTTAGTCCATCATCCGGTCAAATATCTTACTCTCACTGGAGTGCAAATATTTCCGGTGGCGCAATGCCATACTGTGGTTCCTGGCGCGATAACGATGTCGAAGTGACCGCACAGGTAATGCAGGCTCTTCTTGCTGTTAAAAATAATCCTGTTAAGATTCAACGCGCAGTAAATTGGTTAATGGCTAACCGCGAAGATCGCGGATGGTCGTCCAGCAAGGACACCGCGTCGGCGGTGATGGCACTGACGGAATACCTGAAACAGACTAAAGAGTTGGATCCGAAATATTCATTGACGGTGAAGGTAAATGGGAAAGATGTGAAGACGATGAACTTCACAAAGAAAGACGCTTTCCTTGACCCGGTAACCATCACTGTGCCGGCAGCGGATTTGAAAGCTGGTGACAACGAGATTGAACTGGTGAAGAACGGCACTGGAAACCTGTATTGGAACTCGCGTATTCATTACGTCTTACCGGCAGAGCAGGCGACGCCGTCCACCGGCGACATTCGCATCACCCGCAAATACACGGTAGTGTCGGAAGACCCGATTGACGCGGGGAACCAGCCACCCGGTGCGATGATACAGGTGACAACCACACTAACCGCCAACCAGAACTTCCGCTATATGCTGTTGGAAGAACCGATACCGGCGGGTTGTGAAATCACCTCATCGTTTGACGATGGTTACGATTATTATAACCGTCAGCCATACAACCGAAGAGAAGTATGGGACGACCGTATCCTGTATTACTTTAACAATGTGGAAAAAGGCGAACAAACAATAACCTATTACCTGCGTACCGAGGCGCCGGGCAAATACCGCATTCGACCCACCAGCGCGTGGCTGATGTACCAGCCCGAAGTGCGCGGCGAGGGCAAGTTCGTTCGGCTTAACGTGACCGAGGAATAAACATTGCGACCAGTTATCATTACGATATTGCTGATGATATTGACCCTGAATATCAGCGGGGAGGACAAAAAAACACCGCCTCCCCGCGTCGGGTCATCAATGGCAGATGCCGCTTTTTTTGACCTGGATGCCAATCGCCAACAGATGGCAGATATAAAAACCGAATATGTGGTGGTGATATTCTGGGCGTTCTGGTGCGACACATGGGAAAAAGCACTGCCATATATAAAAGAGCTGTCCACCAAACAAAAAGAGTTGAATTTCACCATGTGGACAGTGAGCATCGACGGCCAGCGAACCGAAGAGATACGACCACTGGTAAAAAAGAAAGAAATCCCTTTTCCTGTACTGCTGGATGACACCACCTGGAGCCAGAAACTGGGGATAAGAAGAGTGCCAACGGTCATCATCCTCAACAAAGAAAGAAAATCATTCTACATCCGCGAAGGATACCCCGGCAACTTTTCAATAGAGAAAGCAGTGACGGGTGGGAAATAAATGGCAAATGGCAAATTAAAAATGCAAAATTAAAAATTATTTTACTAATCATCTTAAATCGGCGTAAATAGTAATCATTTAATCATAAAAAATTATTCTAATATGTGGTTCAGATGATTCTGGAATTTGAAAATAATTATGTTTTATGAATAAAAATTGTTAAAAAAAATCAGTCACCGTTTGGAACAGGGTCGCAGCCCGGCTCCCCAAAGCTACATTTTATCTGCAAAAAAATGGACATTCATTCTCGATTTATCTGCAAGGTGAAAGTGATGTGAGGTGAGGTGAAAAAGGCATAGTTTACATGGTA
>JBIJDE010000642.1:0-2642 GCA_044344305.1 Armatimonadota bacterium | reverse complement strand
TCGGCGCATTTATCGTGGGCAGCGTGGCAATTTGCGCACTACCCCCGCTCAACGGATTCGCCGGTGAGTGGCTGTTATATAAAGGATTCTTCAGTATGGCTTTACTCGGTCCAACTGTCGAAATCAGGTTGGGTGCGTTGCTGTTAATGGGCATTCTCGCACTGGTTGGTGCATTAGTCATTGCCTGTTTTGTTAAGGCTGTCGGTATATCAATGCTGGGAATGCCCCGCAGCAGTGCGGCGGAAAACGCCAAAGAAGCGACACGGGGAATGGTTATCGCACAGGTTTTTCTGGCATTTTTATGCGTTGCACTGGGCGTCACCGCGCCGCTTTTCATGACTCCGCTCAGCTCAATCGTCACCCGGGCAAATCAATTGCCATTATTACAAAACAACTGGTCAATACCAATCATCGCCATATCAATAGCAATTATCGCCGGCATCGGATTATTAACCGCCTGGATGATAAAATTGGCAAAGAAAAACCCGTCACGCCACTTCATCACCTGGGAATGCGGGTTTGGCAAACTGGGGCCGCGGACACAATACACCGGCAGCAGCTTCTCGCAACCGATTGCCCAAATATTTGGCGCGATATACAACTACGCGGTGGATATCACCATAAAGGGTAAGCAACGTCGCCATTTCCCCGAGAAGGTCTCTGCCGAAATGAATTATGAGGCGTATCTGGAAACGCGTATTTACCTGCCGTTGATTCATACCATAAAACGGCTCTCCGGCAATTTCCTGATGCGATTGCAGGCGGGATCAATTCACCAATACTTCATTCACATGGCACTGGTGCTGGCACTGCTGATATGGGTGGGGTCACGCTGATGAATATGTTGCTGATAATATTACAAACAATAAATCTGCTGGTTATGCCGCTATTGCTATTAGGAATTGTGCGCAAGGTGAAGGCATTGATGCAAAACCGGGTCGGCGCACCTATATTGCAACCATTTTACGATGTGGCGAAACTGCTACGCAAATCTGAAACCATCAGTTACAACACCAGTTGGATATTCATCTATGCGCCGCGAATATCACTGACAACGGCAATCATCGCGGCAGTTCTAATACCGTGGGCAGGAATATTATTACCACCGGAATGGGCATCAGCGACGAACTTCATATTCTTGCTGTACCTGCTGTCACTGGGAAAATTCTTCGTGATGCTTTCCGCGCTGGACGCCGGTTCGGCATTCGGGGGATTGGGAGCAAGCCGTGAAGCTGTCATATCTATACTGGTCGAACCGAGTATGGTAATCAGCCTGGGTGCGCTGGCATTGGCGGCGGGCGATATGAATATGTCGGCAATATATACCCATCCAATCAACCCGGTTATCGCTGGGCTGGCGGCGATCGCTCTCTTAATAGCATCTTTGGCTGAACTTTCCCGCATGCCGGTGGATGACCCCACAACCCATCTGGAATTAACCATGGTACACGAAGCGATGATACTGGAAAACAGTGGACGCAACCTGGCGATAACCGAATACGCGTCGGCGATACGAATGTGCATATTCTGGGGATTATCCGCACAGACATTGCTATTGATGCTGCCGGCGTATATCGTAATGCCAATTACGATAAAATATCTCATCGGTATCGTGTTAATGATGATAATTGGAATAACGGTTGCATTTTTAGAAGGCATACTGGTGCGGTTAAAATGGCGGCGGGTACCGAATTATTTAGCTTTTGCGGGTTTATTCAGCCTGCTGGCGGCAATGGTTGCCGCGGTAAGGATGTAAAATAAAATGAACTTTTCAACGATAGATTTACTTTCTGCGGGGGCCGCGTTATTAGCGGTGATGATGTGTGGTTTTTCCGGTTTGTATTCGCAACTGCGTTCGCTGGCGTTACAAACCGCTTTTCTGGCGGGGATTGCCATCGTTATTGGTATGTCATCCGGCGCAATGCATTACCTGGTGCTGGCGGGTGTAGTGCTTTTGATTAAATCAATCGGCATTCCGTTGTTTTTAGCGTGGTCGGCAAAAAGACTGGAGATACCCCGCGACGCCGGCGTCATGCTTCCTCCGGCATTATCCGCGCTATTCGGAGTAGGTTTGCTGATTGTCGGTTATTTCCTTGCCCCGCAATTTGCAGTGCCAAAAATGGGCAATATTGGCGAGGCAGGAATGACACTGGCACTGATATTCATCGGAATGATGCTGATGATTACCCGGCGACTGGCAATCAGTCAAGTTATTGGATTTTTAGTTTTGGAAAACGGAATATTTTTATACGGTTTAACACAAACCCACGGAATGCCGATGCTGGTGGAAATGGCGGCGGTATTTGAAGTGTTGATGGGTGTTATGATTGCGGGATTAGTGACATATCGAATTAGCCGAACATTTGAACATGTCGATGTAACCCATTTACGGGGGTTGCGACATTGAACCAGTTGCTAATAATTTCTGCTATTCCATTATTGATAACATTACTCGGTTTTTTCCCGCGAATGGCGCGAAGACTGCCAAGACTTGCCGCTGTGCTGATGGCATTTCAAATAGCGGTAGTGCTGTCGCTTATCCCGGAAGCATTGAATGGCAATGTACCGATGTGGCGTGGATTTGCCATTGACGGTACCGCGGCGGCTTTTCTGGTTATCACTACATTGGTAGCCGCTGCCGC
>JBIJDE010000156.1:0-9701 GCA_044344305.1 Armatimonadota bacterium | reverse complement strand
TCGGTGTCAGTCCCTGATTTATTATCAAAAAACGTTAAACCACAATCTGAATTTAGAAAAAAATATAGGTTTTGCAAGAGCCTGATAGACAAGTATATTATCAACCTGATATTTTACCACTGGTTATAAGCGAACTGCAGTTTTGAGGTAGTTGTTCGATAACCATCACTCAACCATCCTCCGTTTTCTGCAAACCAAAACTCTACCGTCGTCGGAGCAAGAGGTGTGCCACTTGCAGAAGCAGTGGCCGTCTTACCATTGTAGACCATAGTCATCTTATTTTGCCCATATGTTAGCGAGAAAGGCATCTGGGCGATGACCAATGAACTAGGGCCTGAGCCAGTGCCGGTGAACATGGTCGTGCCGGCAGGGAATTCCAAACGCTTTTGATTCCAAGACCCAGTGAGGAGAATCGTACTGATGGTCGTTCCACCGCTATCTTTCACCCGAATTCCGCCATCGCAATTATAGTTCGTCCCATAAAGCCACCCGATCTGCACCCACAGATTGCCAGTCATACTCCAGCCAGCTGTGTCTGCTGGAATCGCTGGCAGTGAACGCGTTGCCGTAACGCTGTTACCACCGGCCACCGTCGGGCTAAAACAATGCATCTCTACCTGCAACCCGGTAGTAGTATTATAAGTTGCATTTGAGGTACTGGTGTTGTATGTCGTCGATTTCGTCACTGTCCACCCATTGCTGCCACTTGGTAACGCGCCAGCCGATAAACCTGAGAACAAATCCACCATCGTTGCCTTGGTTAATACTGAAATACTACTGGTGTCACTAACACTAACATGACCATCCAGGAAAGTGGAAATCACTTTTCCTGTGTGCCGCGCATCCAACTCAGAACTCCATGAACATACATTAGTAATGCCGCCAATGTCAGTTTTTGCGACTCCATCTACCGTCATCATCATCAAGGTTGGATCTGTCACCTCACCCAACGCCGTACCACCTAGATACCTGTGATACAAATAACCATTTGGAGTCTGCTTCCCTTTTGTCGGACACACAAGTGTCCCTGGATCGGGATTGATATCCTTCCACACTGTTTCTGACAACGGCAGAACCTCCTCATGATCTTGAGCATACATTTGCAAAGACGCCGCAATTTGGCGTTGGTTGCTGGTACAGGTTGTCTGCCGTGCCTTCTCACGCGCGCGGGCAAAGACGGGGAATAGAATTGCGGCGAGGATGGCAATAATGGCTATCACAACCAGCAATTCGATAAGGGTGAAGCCTTTTTGACTGGTTTTCATGGTTTTCTCCTTTTTTGATGAAATACATTTTAACTTTCACGAGAAAGTAATAATTTGAATAATTATAATGATAATTACTGGTGATGTCAATATTTTTCACCAGCTTTTTTAAACTATATTTATACAGGACATTCGCTTCTAAAGAGAAATCTCCTTGAAAATGGTCGCTTCGACAGTCTCAGCGACCGGTCACTGAGCTTGTCGAAGTGACCTTAAGCGAAAGCCCTGTTTATATAAATAAATAAAACTGGTGAGTCTGAATGATTAATAGGCTTGTCCGCAAAATCTACTCACTCATTATCTGCGAACAAGTCTAATCTTCTTTTTTCATAAGAGTAAACTTTTCACTACGAAAAATCTGTTCGAATTGACGGTGCATATTGCGATGATTATAATGAAAGCATGACTGACAAAGTTTTATCAAAAAAAGTTGTTACCCAGCAGGATATTGCTAAACGATGCGGTGTTACACGTACGACTGTATCGTTATCCTTGTTGGATGACCCGCAGATTCCAATTGCAACTCGAAAGCGAATTCATGGTGTCGCTGAAGAAATGGGTTACAATTCCGCTATGCAACATTCAGCCCGTCGCCTTATTAGACGCAGATATGGTACTCAATTTGTGAATCATGCCATTGGTGTATTATTGCCTATTCATTATCACCATTCAAATTACTTTAACGCAATTATACAGGGCATACAAGATGTGCTGGAAGAAGCTGGATACGCTTTAGTTATATCATACGCCCCAACCGCCACAGTTTTGTTATCACTACCACCAATTTTTACCAGTGGTGAACTTGACGCATTACTGGTATTTTCCGGCGAACAATATTTTTTACCATTGTTAACTAAATATAGAAAAGCCAATATTCTGAGTGAATGTTCAGTCATCAGCTTAATCACATCAATTAGCGGTTGCTCGCGGGTGCATACTGACGATGAACAAGGCGCATACCTGGCAACCCGCCATCTTTTGGAACTGGGGCATCGATATTTTTTACACAGTTTTAATCCTGATTTAAGCGATATGATTGCTGATCGCAACAGAGGCATTCACCGCGCGGTACAGGAATGGGGATTAAATTCAAATGAACATGTATGGGATAGCGGATGGACACAGATGCCCCGTTCTCCCGGTACCCACCTTTTGATTCCTGATTTTGCTCATCCGGAAACTATAGACAAATCAGACCTTGCAGCATATATGCAATATCAGCAATTTCTTGAAGACCATCCGCAGATAACCGCAATTTTTGGTTTAAATGACGCTGACGCACGGCGAATAGCATATCAATTGCAGTACACGGGACGACGCATACCTGAAGACTACAGCCTGGTCGGATTCGATGATGTCGACATTTTACCGGACGACCGCGGACAAAACTTTCTCACTTCAGTATATCTTCCTCTGATAGAAGTAGGTCGCAAGGCTGCTCAATTGGCATTGCATCAAATAAACTCTCAGGTACAAACAATAGAAGATATCATATTACCGACTTCATTAAGCGTAAGAGGGACCACAGGACCCGCACCGCAAAGATGATGATATCCTATATTAATATGGAGTTTCCAAATACATAATTTGTTTAACAATAACGAACACAAAATCACAAAAATAAGCGTAGCCATTGAAATGTATCAATTTTGAAAAATTACTTTTTCCTATATTTCGTGGTTAGTAAATTTGAATACGTATTGTCGTATAATTTTTTAGATGTTTATTAAACATGAGAACCTAATTGTTGTTTGGTTAAATATGTTTTATGGTAAGTGTTTAACTATTTCCCCACTTTTCTATTGACACACACTTTGCATATTAGTAAAATAAATCATACATTTCATACTGTTGTGAGAATTAATATTATGTCAGACAAAAAAACTAACTCTAAGATTGATTTCGACAATCTTTTCTATGGTTCGGTCACCCTGGGTGAGCGCGGCCAAATAGTTATCCCTGCGGATGCGCGAAAGCAATGCGAAATAAATCCCGGCGATAAATTGCTGGTTTTTCGTCATCCGATGCATCCAAGCATGTTGATGCTTTCCAAAATTGGCGATATGCAGGAAATGCTGGGTCAATTAAGCAGTACAATAGAAAAAGTTGGTAAAGAATAACCTGGAGGTAATATGTTAAATCGCGTAATGAAAAATGGCGTTGCAGTTACTATAGTAATATCTGCTATGCTGTTAACTGGTTGTTTCAATAAGAAGGTTGAAGAAAAACCTGTAGAAGTAGGGGCGCCGGTATCTTCAGTTGAAGTACAAAGCCGGAATATAGTTGAAACCGTGGAAATTTCCGGTACTTTAACACCTACCACAGAAGTTAATGTAGGCACTCGAAATGCTGGTAGGATATCACGGATTTTAGTTCGCGAAGGTATGCCGGTAAAACGCGGAGAATTGATGGCAACATTAGAAAGTCAGGATGCAGAAGCACTATTACGTTCTGCGGAAGCTGCCCGACGTTCTGCTGATGCTCGTTTAGCATTAGCGAGAGCCGCCGCAAAACAGCAAATGACAACAACATCCAGTGGTGAATTAAATGCACAATCTGCATTAAAATCTGCTCAGGCACGATTGAAACAGGCACAAGCCGCGGCAAAACAACAGATTACTGCTACTGATAGCGGTATTTTATCTGCAAAGGCAGCGTTAGAAACAGCTAATGCGCGTGTCGAGCAAGCAAAGGCTGCCGCAAAGCAACAGAAAACAGCAACAAATAGTGGGATAAATAATGCAGTGGCTGCGGTTGAGGCAGCAAAAGCAAGACTTGACCAGGCTATTGCGACAGCTACATCAACAGAGGCTTCATTAAAAGCTGCAGTAAAATCAGCAGAGGCTACTCTTTCGGCCACTAATAGTAAATTAAATGCATTAAAAAGCGGTTCGCGCACCCAGGAAAGAAAGGTGGCGGAAAACGCTTTAGCTGTTTCAAAGGCAAATATGTCTGATGCAGAAAATTCATATAATCGATATAAAGAGCTTTTTAATCAAGGTGCGATAACTCGTGAAAGATTGGAAAAATATGAAACAGCTTTAAATATCGCAAAAGCGCAATTTGATTCCGCACAGCAGCAATTGTCACTGGTACAGGAAGGTCCACGCAAAGAAGATATTGAATCTGCTGAAGCAAATGTTCGTCAGGCACAGGAAGGATTGGAAAGTGCAAGGGCAAATCTTGGGCAGATAAGTGTCGCGAAAGCGAATGTTGAAATAGCAAAAACTGGCGTTCGACAAGCTGAATCACTATTAGAAACAGCTAAATCTGGGTCTGATATCGATGAGATGAAAGATAAAGATGTTTTGGCTGCTTTAGCAGGTGTTGAACAAGCTAAAGCAAACTTAGCCTCTGCAAAAGCTCTTAGCGAAGTTAACATTATGCGTGATAGCGATGTTTTGGCTGCTCAACAAGCGATTGAACAAGCAAATGCAAATATTGAATCTGCAAAATCTGCCAAGCAAGTTAACATAATGCGAGATAATGATGTGTTATCTGCCCAAGAAGCTGTTTATCAAGCTGCTGAACAGGTTATTACTGCAAAAAATGCTTTATCATATACAAAAATTGTTGCATCTGTTGATGGTGTAGTATCAAAGAAAATGTCTGATGTTGGCCAGGCACTGGCGGCGAATATTTCTGTATTCACCATATCAACATCTGGATCATTATATTTCGAGGCTCCAGTATCCGAACTGGATGCTACTAAATTAAAATCAGGTCAGCCGGTTAAAATTACTGTAGATGCAATGCAGGGAGATAAATCAAACCTGTACAATAGCAATACCGCAGTAACCTGTCAGGGAATCGTTGAACGGGTTGTTCCTGTTGTTGATGTTAAATCACGTAATTTTAATGTCAGAGTAACCCTTGATGCAAAAGCCAGCAAAGATAAAGCATTGTATCCCGGAATGTTTGCCACTGGTGTAGTAATCACCGTTAATCATCCTAATTCTACTGTTGTTCCAAAAGATGCAATTGTAGAAAGAGGTGGTAAACAATATGTATACACTGCATTAAATAATCATGCCGTAAGACGTGAAGTAACCACAGGAATTATGGATAAAGATGGTTATATGATGATTATAAGTGGTGTTGATGTTGGGGAACAAGTAATGGTAGAAGGCAACCAGACATTGAGTGATGGTGCTTTGATTTCTGTCACACCAGTAAAAAAAGAACTCTCTACTCCCAAAACTAAATAGCATTCCGGGTGCAGATATTAACTGCACCCATTTAGTAATCCTCATTAGATTTGTCCGGGGATAATGAATTAATAGGTGTCATTATTCATTTGCGAACAAGTCTATCAAGAAAATAAGGATAATTTTGTATGAATTTAACTAAATTAGCCATCAGTCGGCCAGTTACCATATTGATGCTCATTCTTGCCCTGGTAATCTTAGGTTGGCAGTCCCGCAGCAAAATGGCTGTTGATCTCTATCCTAAAGTTGAAATTCCTTACCTTTTCATATCTACTGTTTATCCGGGAACCGGGCCTGAAGAAGTAGAAACACTGGTAACCAAACCTATCGAAGATGGTGTATCCAGCATTTCTGGCTTGAAAAAATTATCTTCAACTTCTTCAGAAGGCGTATCCAGTGTTCGTTTAGAGTTTGAGGTAGGCACTGACCTTGACGTGGTATCTGCAGATGTTCGCAGCAAACTGGACTCGGTACGCGGTAAATTGCCAGATGATGCAAAAACTCCAGTGGTAGTAAAGTTAGACTTCGGAGCGACTCCAGTAATTTCGTTATCTGTTGGGTCAAAAGAACGCTCTTCAAAAGAAATTCGTGAAACCACTGATGATGTAATTAAAGATAAATTGAGCCAGTTATCCGGCGTTGGCGCGGTAACAGTTAACGGTGGTGATATTCGTGAAATAAAGGTCGCTGTTGATAAAAACCGTTTAGCCGCTTATGGTATTTCTATTTTGCAGGTAGTCAGTGCCATTAAGTCAGAGAATCTTAATATTCCTTCAGGTTCTATCGAAGAATATACCAGAACATCTGCAGTTCGCGTAATGGGTGAGTTTACGTCGCCAGATCAGATATATAATGTTCACATTGCAAACGCAATGGGGAACACCAATCTTAAAATTGGCGATGTTGCTACTATAACTGATGATGTTAAGAAAGCTACAGTACATACCAGAGTGAATCTTAACCCAAGCGTTGCTATTACTATTCAGAAACAGTCTGATGGTAATACTGTAAAAGTTGTTGATCAGGTAAAACTCGCCCTGGAAGATATGACCGGGAAACCTTATACTGATGAGTCGAAAGAGAAATATAAAAAATTAGGCAGTCAGTGGTCAACCGGCGTGCCGGCGTTGTTGCCATCTGATTATGAAATTAACATATCAATGGATCAGTCAACATTTATTAAGGACACCCTTAATGACGTATATGCATCATTAACTGAAGGTGCTTTCTTGGCTGTTCTCATTGTTTTTCTGTTCCTGCATAGTTTGCGTGGTACGTTTATTGTTGCTCTTGCCATACCGACATCCATGATTGCCACATTTATGATAATGAATGGACTTGGCTTTACCCTTAACATGATGTCAATGATGGGGTTATCGCTTTCGGTAGGTATTCTTGTCGACGACTCTATTGTGGTGTTGGAGAATATTCACCGCCACTTGATGATGGGTGAGTCCCCGCATGACGCGGCGTTGAATGGACGTGCGGAGATTGGACTCGCCGCCATGGCTATCACCATGGTTGACGTGGTGGTATTCATACCTATCGCATTCATGGGCGGTATCGTTGGTCAGTTCTTCCGCCAGTTCGGTATTACCGTTGCAACCGCGACTTTATTCTCATTATTCATGTCATTCACCCTTACCCCCATGCTGGCATCTCGTTGGTTAAAGAGCAAAGATGAAGAAGAGATGGAAGAGGAGATTGAAAACGTAAAGCCAGGTTTATTCAAGAAGTTCGTTAATGGATGGGAAAGAATGTATGGTGCTATTGACCACACCTACAGAAAAGTTCTCGATTGGGCATTAGATCATCGTCCTGCCGTTATCTCTATCGGGATAATGACTTTGCTGGCAAGTATTACAACGGCATTGCCAAAACCTGATGGGGAACAGTTTCTTAAATTAGGACCGGTATTATTGATTGCTGTAGGTATTGTCTGGCTTATATGGTATGGCGTCAGTGCACTCCATAAAGCCCCGCGATGGCTGCTCAGCATATTTATCGCTATTCCCATGACATTGATTTTAATGATTGGAATTCAAGGCGTTGCATCTAAGTTAATGAAAGTTTCAGTTCCTTATATGACAGCATGGGGTTTAATGATATCGTTGGTTATAATTGCTGTTAATCTGTGTCGTAAAATACCCAATGATAATCGCGAAATACAGAGTGGGGGTGCTGTTAAACCTATGCTCGTAGTGTTCGCGTTATGGACATTGGTGTCGCTATTCCCTGGCAAGTTCGGTTTTGAGTTTCAACCGAAGGTTGATAAACGCCAGTTGCAGATACTTATCGAACGCGAAGTTGGCGCATCTTTGGAAACAACTAATAAAAATGCGTATCTGATTGAAGAAGCATTGACTGATAAGAATCAATACCCGGAGACGAAAACGGTCTTTACCACTGTCGGTTCATCCAGTGGCAGTGTCATGTCTTCCGGATCAAATGGTGCTGACCAGGCGCAGATTGATGTGGAATTAAAGAGCAATGATGATTATGGCATCGGTAATTTTGAAAAGTTTTTCATGAATATGGGATTGGTGAAGAAAAACTTCAGATCAACCGATGAGGTAATCAGACAGATTTCTAAACAATTTGAAAATGTTCCCGGTGCAAAAATTAAGGTACAGGAAACTGCCGGTATGGGTGGTGGCGGCGCACCAATTACAATTGAAGTCAGTGGTATTAATACTCAGGCGGCATTATATGCGGCAGAACAAATTAAACAGGTTGTTAAGGATACCCCCGGCACTTACGCTGTAGACCTTTCCTGGCGTCAGGGACGACCGGAATTACAGGCGATTATCAATCGCGACAGGGCAGCGCAATATGGTATTACTACAGCACAAATTTCCAGTGCGTTACGTACAAATATGGAAGGTGATTCTAACCTGAAATATCGTGAAAATGGTAAGGAATACGATATACGCATATCATTGCCAGAAGATCAAAGAAACAGTACATCGCAACTGGCAAATATGGTGGTTGGTACGAAAGCAAATGGAACACCAGTGAGATTGTACGAAGTGGCACAAACTATTAACGCGACCGGACCGACTAAGATTGAACGTGTTGACCGTTTACGTGCAGTTACAGTTAACGGATATCTGTATAAAGGTTTCCAGTTGGGTAACGTACAGGGTGAAATTAAAGCTAAGGTTAAAAAATTAGAAGATGAAGGGAAAATAAAGCTGCAAGGTGTAACTGTTGCATGGGCAGGGCAGGCGCGAAATATGGCTGATTCTGCCAAGAATATGTTCGAGGCATTCGGATTGGCTGTTGTATTAGTATTCATGCTCATGGCTGCTTTGTTTGAATCATTAATATCACCATTGATTGTTATGCTGGCAGTGCCACAGGCGATGGCTGGCGGTTTGTTCGGGCTAATTTTAACTAATAAATCTTTGAGTATTATTACGATGATCGGCTTTATTATGTTAATCAGTTTGGTGACGAAAAACGCCATTTTGCTGGTTGACTATACCAATACTCTGCGCCGCGACCACGGTATGGATAGAAAAAGCGCATTGAAACAGGCGGGACCAACTCGGCTTCGACCTATTCTGATGACAACTCTTGCCATGATATTCGGTATGATGCCGACGGCTGTTGCGCTGGCAAACGGCTCTGAAATGCGCCAACCCATGGCAATCGTAGTTATCGGCGGTCTATTCCTTTCGATGTTCCTGACCCTTTTAATGGTTCCGGTGTTTTATGATATCGTCGATGAAATAGGCATGAAGTTCGCGAAACTGAAACAGAAATTGCTTGAGATGTTGAAAGCGAAGTAAGATATAAACGAAAATCCCCTTTCTTATTTATATTTGGAAGGGGATTTTTTTGTATAAATCAAATATTTTTTTACTTTCTATCGTTCGCAACCATATAAACCTTGACGTGATGGACGATAATTTATAAAATAAGCACGTGCCCGGGTGGCGGAATGGCAGACGCAACGGACTTAAAATCCGTCGGTAGTAATACCGTGCGAGTTCGACTCTCGCCCCGGGCACCATTTTTTTGCCTGTTTTTCTTCGTTAACTACATTTTAGGTGGTGCTGTCGATCCCCGAACGACTAATTTAGTAGCCAGTGCTGTTGTGCCAATTACATGAATGTTGTCTTCCATACATTGTTTTAGCAAGTAGATAGCATACTTCCCCATCTGTTGCATCGGTGTATGTATGGTCGATAACCGCGGATACAGTGACAGGTTATCTATTAAT
>JBIJDE010000640.1:0-2651 GCA_044344305.1 Armatimonadota bacterium | reverse complement strand
AGCGGAAATGGTCCAATCCCACAAGAATTACGCGGAGGATTTACTGATTTCATTGGCTATCAGTGTTACAATGGATTTTTTGATGATGTATGTTTTTATGATGAAGACAATAATGAACATCGTTTTGACCGTCATCGTACAGATGTTACCACCGACCTTGCAATTGAACGTATGCGTGGGTATACCGATATGCCCTTTGCCATGTTTATTTCATACCAGGCACCTCATTATCCGGTACAACCACCTGAAGAATATTACATGAAGTATGCTGATATTAACATAAAACGCAGACCGAATTGCCAGGAAATCGATCCATATACCCGTACCTGGAGTCCACGCAGTCCATGGCCGCCGGAAGATTGCCTGGATTATCAGCGATATGGCAATAATTTAGATGAATATTTGCGATTATATTACGCCATGGTCACTCATGTTGACGCTGAGGTGGGACGACTATTACAGGAACTTGACTGTCTTGGAATGGCTGAAAACACGGTAATAATATTCACATCTGACCATGGCGATATGCAAGGAAGTCATGGTTTGAAAAACAAGTCGCTGTCATACGAGGAATCTGCTGGAATTCCGTTGATAGTGCGGGTTCCCGGCGGTGCAATCGGTAAAAATACTAACGCCCTGGTATCTGGAGTTGATTATTATCCAACAATTCTGGATTTGGCCGGATTACCAAAGGTTTCAGAACTTCCAGGAACCAGTTTCGCGCCATTATTAAGGGGAGATGAACAATTGTTATCCGGTCCGGTATTCTCTGAAATGCAGGAATGGAAAATGGTGCGAGAAAGAGATATTAAGTTAGTAGTTAAGACGGAAGAATTGAAACCCGACTTGTTATTTGATTTGGGTGATGATCCGTATGAAATGAATAATCTGGTGAATAATACAAAGTACGCAGATATAACAAAGGAATTACGTGGGGAAATTGCAGCATGGCTGGAGATAAAAGATAAAAAATAGTGAACGTTAGAAGTGAACTGCTAATCAAGCTCACTTCTAAATGACTGTTTTCCGTTTTTAAAGTTTATTATATTTGTAAGATTTTACCCCACTTGTTGCTGATAAACCAATTCATGCCGATATAATTCGGCTGCTTTTAACAGCAATGAATCTAATTGCCCAGATTCCGAACCGATAATAAATAGTGTTTGCGCGCTGAAAGGTAGAAAATGCATTTCTGCAACGATCTCTTCGATTGAACCATGATTGAGCATAACTTTTGCAGCATTCAATACTTCATCACGCTGTTTTTCATTCAGCGACTCTGCGGCTACTTCCATAGCCTGGACAATTGGTACACCGGACGACAGCATGGAACCCAGCATTTGGCAGAACAGTAACAATTTTAATGTCCGCTGCGGCTTTGACAATTGGCTCCAATCGGTCGTCTCGTTCTCAGTTGCCATTAATAGCGGCTGAATGTTTAAAAGCTTTGACAGTTTCCAGTCTTCTTCTATTAATTCTGTCGCGTAGTTCATTGTTATGTCCAGAATGCCGCCCACTTCTCCTGCTGTTACCATCAAACGGTAAAACGATGGAAATAAATCGGGCATATCGGCAATCGCTTCGGTTAGTGTAGCCCCCTGTTCAATGCGGGTGCGGATAGTTGGCATGACGTTAGCGTATGTCGGTGGTGCTTCCTGTTCAAGAATTTTAAGGATTCTCATCAGAGAACAGCCAGCGCTAATCAAGGTAGTGAATTGCTGTGAAAACAGCATGATTTCCGCAGTTATATCGAGTTGCTTATTCATAATTTTTCTCCATTTTCTCTATTAAAAAGGTCAGCGTATTTATTCTGCAGCAAACGGCGCATTTGCTGTTTACTGCGGTAGATTCGTCCATCAACAGTCGATTCCGGGATATCAAGCAATCTGGCGATATCCGCGTAACTATAATTGCCCCAGATATGCATTAACAATGCAAGGCGGTTATCAGGGGCGAGAGACAATAAAGCTTCACGCAATGCACGTTGCCGTTCATGTGCAACAATAATATTAACTGGTTCAGTTGATGTTGGTGCCGCTTCTTGAATCTCTTTAAATGGCAGCATCCCATTTTCCTGTCCACGATACCAGGTGGAACACGCATTAATCATGATGCGCCGCAACCAACCGGTGAACGCTTCCGGATTTTTAAGCGAAGGCAATTTCTCCCAGGCGCGAATAAATACTTCCTGCACCATGTCATCTGCAACATCATGATCGCTGGTACGCATGAAAGCCATCGCCAACAACCAGACACGATAATGAGATGCCAACTGTGCAAAAGCATCGCGATTGCCAGTCTGCGCAAGTTTGACGATATCTAATTCAGTATCAATTTGCATCATCATTATATATAAGACGGTAATTCTTCTAAAAACCCACGAGTTCTCTTAAAATATATTAAATTAATTGATATATAGAACTTTGTTAAATTGACTCAATCTGAAAAATAGGACATTTGTAATCGAATTCTAACAAAAAAATCATAATATTATTAACATATTTTTATGGGAGGGAAGTTGTACCCAACTTCCCCATAGTATTCTACATATCTCTCAAAACAAGTTATTAAAATTTAGTCACAGTGTGGAAAGGGACGCAAGTCCGGCTCGATTTACAGTAAATATATATCTGTGAAACGCCAAACTCCTG